>JAWVFY010000234.1:0-3500 GCA_033855575.1 Solirubrobacteraceae bacterium | reverse complement strand
GACCGCCGAGGGCGCGGCGGCGTGTCCGAAGCGGTGCGCGCAGAGGATGCGCCAGTGCCAGTCGTGCCTGGAGTACGGCTGGGCGTTGCAGACGACCATGAACGTGGCCGCGTCGATGTAGCGCTCCTCGTCGAAGATGCGCAGGTCGAGCTCGAGGTCGCTCCAATCGTCAGGGAGCGAGCCGGTGATCTCGTCGAAGACGTCCGCGAGGGCGGGCACTCGGCGCAGGTTACCCGGCGAACGTCTGGCCGAGGAGGAACACGTTGAGCGCGATGACGCCGGCGGCCACCACGCCGGCGACCACGGTGGTGATCGGGCGGTTGACCAGCGGGCCCATGACGTCGCGCCGCCGGGTCAGCAGCACGAGCGGCACCAGCGCGAACGGGATGCCGAACGAGAGGACGACCTGGCTGAGGACCAGGGCGCGCGACGGGTTGACCCCCACCGCCAGCACGATCAGCGCGGGGGTCATCGTGATCGCCCGCCGGGCGACCAGCGGGATCCGCCGATTGACGAAGCCCTGCATGACCACCTGGCCCGCGTAGGTGCCGACGCTCGAGCTGGCCAGCCCGGAGGCCAGCAGAGCCATCGCGAAGGCCAGCGCCGCGCCGCCACCGGCCAGCCGGCTGAACTCGCCGTGGGCGACCCGGATGTCCTCGATGTGCGCCAGCCCCGATCCGCCGAACAGCGAGGCCGCGATGACCAGCATCGCCATGTTGACCAGACCGGCCAGCGTCATCGCGATGGTCACGTCGATGCGCTCGAAGCGCAGCAACGTGCGCCGCTCGGCGTCGTCACGCGGGCTGACCCGGTCCGACGTCAGCGCCGAGTGCAGGTAGATCACGTGCGGCATGACGGTCGCCCCGAGGATGCCGGCCGCCAGCAGGATGCTGTCGGAGCCCGAGAAGTGCGGGATCAGCCCGCGGGCCGCCGCCCCCGTGTCGAACCCGATGCGCAGCGTGTCGTAGAGGAAGCCGGCGAGGATGATCGCCAGAAAGCCGATGATCGCGATCTCATAGCGGCGGTGGCCACGGCTCTGCAGCCCGAGGATGCCGAAGGCGACGACCGCGGTGATCAGCCCGGCCGGGAACAGCGGGACGCCGAAGAGCAGGTTCAGCGCGATCGCCGCCCCCACGAACTCGGCGAGATCGGTGGCCATGGCCACAAGCTCCGCCTGGATCCACAGCCCGATCGCGGCGCGCCGCGGGAAGTGCTCGCGGCACAGCTCGGGGAGGTTGCGGCCGGTGGCGATGCCGACCTTCGCCGACAGGTTCTGGACGAGCATCGCGATCAGGTTGGCCGCGACGATGACCCACAGCAGCAGGTAGCCGTACTTCGCGCCGCCCGCGATGTTGGTGGCGAAGTTCCCGGGATCCACGTAGGCGATGCAGGCGACGAACGCCGGCCCCAGGAGCGTGATCGCTCCGCGGAGGCGGCCCTTGGAGCGCACCAGCTCGAGGTGGCTGAGCGGATGCGGATGGACGTGCGCGCCGACGCCGGCCTCCATCAGTCCTCCTGCACCCGCATGGAGCGCGCCAGCCCGCCGCCGAGCACGTGCACGTCTTTGCCGAAGCGCACGAAGACCGGGCCGTCGAACGGCTGCTTCTCGATGACCTCGAGGCGGTGACCCGGCGCGATCCCGCGCTCGGCGAGGTAGCGCAGCATCTCGGGGTCGGAGTCGGAGACGCGCACGAACGTCCCGCGTGCGCCGGGGCCCAGATCGTCGAGCGCCGTCGTCGGCGCCTCGGCGATGTGGCCGTCGCGGGTCGGGATGGGGTCTCCGTGGGGGTCGTGCGTCGGGTCACCGAGTTTGGTCGCGATCAGCTCCTCGAGCTCCTCGGAGAGCACGTGCTCGAGCACCTCGGCCTCGTCGTGGACGCGGTCCCAGGGGACCCCGAGCGTCTCGGCGAGGTAGAGCTCGAGCAGCCGGTGATGGCGCAGGACCTCCAGCGCGACCTTCAGGCCGGCGTCGGTCAGCTGCACCCCTCGGTAGGGCACGTGCGTGACGAGCCCCATGCCGTCCAGGCGCTTGACCATCGACGAGGCCGAGGCGGCCGTGACGCCCATCCGCCCGGCGATGGCGTTGGTGGAGACGGTGGTCGTCCCGCGCTGCTCCAGGGCGTAGATCGCCTTCGCGTAGTCCTGCACCGCGCTCGTCATGCCATCCATGCAAACAAAAGTTTAGCCCAATCAAAACCTGTGTCGAGCGAGCGCCGCTGCCGCTAGCCTCGGGAGGGTGGATTGCGGACTCGTCGATCGCTCCGAACGCGGCAAGCTCGCGCTCACCGGCGAGGACCGAAAGGCGTTCCTCAACGGCCAGGTGACCAACGACATCGAGGCGCTGACCGCGGGCGAAGGCTGCTACGCGGCCTTCCTGACGCCGAAGGGCAAGATGCTCGGCGACCTGCGGGTCCTGGATGTGGGCGAAGACACGCCCGAGCTGCTGCTCGACACCGAGCGCGTCTCGCTCCAGGCGCTGTTCGATCTCATCCGGCGCTTCTCGATCGGCCACCGGGTGGAGCTGCACAAGCGCACCGTCCAGACCGATCTGCTGTCGCTCGTCGGCCCCGACGCGCGCGCGATCGCCGGAGCGGCAGATCTGCCCGAGCGCGAGCACTCCCATCGCCCCGCGGAGATCGACGGGCGCCCGGTGCGGCTGATCGCCACCGATCTCGGCGTCGACATCCTCTGCGACGCGGCCGACACCGAGGCGATCGCCACCGTCCTGGCGGCGGCGGGCGCCGAGCCGATGGACGAGGCGCGGGCCGAGGTGCTGCGCGTCGAGCGCGGGCGGCCGCGCTACGGCGTCGACCTCGACGACTCGGTGATCCCGCAGGAGGCCGGTCTGAACGACCGTGCGGTCAGCTTCACCAAGGGCTGCTACGTCGGGCAGGAGACGGTCGCCCGCCTGTACTACAAGGGCAAGCCCAACCGCCACCTGCGCGGGATCCGCCTGCCGTCGCCGGTGCCCGCCGGCACGCCGCTGACCCTCGAGGGCCGTGAGGTCGGCCGCCTCGGCAGCGCGGTGGTCTCCCCCCGCCTGGGCCCGATCGGGCTGGCGCTGGTGCGCCGCGAGGCGCCGCCGGGAACCGCGCTCGACGACGGTGCCGAGGTCGTCGAGCTGCCGTTCTAGCCGGCCGCCGACGGCGGTCGCGATCCGACGCCGAGATGGCGTCCGGCGAAGCGCTCGACCGCGACGCGCCCGCGCCCGTCGAGGACCATGGCCGGCGGCCGGTGGGCGGCGATCCACGTCGTGACCAGACGTACCTCGTCGACCTCGTCGGGCGGCACGGACGTCGTCGGCGCCGGGCGCCAGCCCCGCAGCGCGCGCTGCGTCCGCTCCCAGACGTCGCGCGGGTCGAGCGGGCCCCAGTCGGCGACCCGGCCGTCGACGAGCCAGAAGCCGTCGAAGCGCCGGTCCTCCCTCGGGTGGGCGGCGAGAACGAGCCGCGGCCGGGCGTGCGTGGCGGCCAGCGCGTCGCCCAGCCTCGCGAGCAGCT
>JAWVFY010000233.1:0-4813 GCA_033855575.1 Solirubrobacteraceae bacterium | reverse complement strand
TGGATGCTCGCCGCGGGATGGTGCACGGCGCCGACCGATGCCCACGGGGCGCTGCTGAAGGCCGCGTCGCGACGGGTCCACGAGCTGCGCGGCGTCCGTGCCCTGCGGCCCGACCGCGTCCGGCTGCTCGACGCGCTACGGCCGGGCCGCCCGGTCCGGATCGACACCGGTGCGGGGCTCTGCCTGCTCGTGCCGCTCGAGGCCGACGACCGCGCCGTTGCCGCCGCGTCCTGACCGGTTCGAGCATGATCGGCCTCGAAGGAGGGGCACAATGTGGGGATGGACACCCAGACCGGCCCGACCACCGTCCCCGTCCTGCCCGCCACGCTGCAGCTCGGAGCCGTCCATCTCACGGTGACGGAGCTGGATCGCTCGGTGACCTGGTATCAGGAGGCACTGGGGCTGCGCGTCCATCGCCACGAGCCCGGCGAGGCCGAGCTCGGCGACGGGCAGGAGACGTCGCTGGTGCTCCTCGAGGACCCGATCGCCCGGCCGGCGGGTCGCCATGCCGGCCTCTACCACTACGCCCTGCTGTATCCCTCGCGCGAGGAGCTCGCCCGGGCGGCGGTTCGCCTGGCCGAGACGCGCACGACGATCCAGGGCGCGTCGGACCACGGCACCCACGAGGCGATCTACCTCGCCGACCCCGACGGCAACGGGATCGAGCTGGCGGCCGACCGCCCCCGCGACCAGTGGCCCACGCCCGAGGAGGAGTTCTCCGGCGGCGGACCACGCCCGCTCGATCTCGCGTCGCTGCTGGCCGCGGTCGCCGGCGCGCCGCCCGCGCCCCAGGTCGGGCCCGGCCTGCGGGTCGGCCACCTGCACCTGCACGTCGGCGACATCCAGCGCGGCCTGGCCTTCTACCGCGACGTTCTCGGCTTCGAGGTGTGGTTCGTGATGCCCACCGCGGCCTTCGTGGCCGCCGGCGGATACCACCACCACCTCGGCTTCAACACCTGGCGCGGTGAGGGGGTGGGCCCGGCTCCCGCCCACACGATCGGCCTGCGCTCGTGGACGATTCGCCTGGAGACCGCCGAGGAGCTGGCCGAGGTTCGCGCCCGGCTGAGCGCGGCCGACGTCCCGGTGGAGCCCGACGAGACCGGGTTCCTGGTGCGCGACCCGTGGGACATCGCGCTGCGGATCGAGGTGGCGGCGTGAGCGCCCAGGGCACGATCGTCCCGCGCCGGCGGGCGGATCGCCCGATCGACCCCGGCACCCGGATCGGGCACGTCCACCTGCGCACCGCGGACATCGATCGCGTCCGCGACTTCTACGTCGGCGTCCTCGGATTCGACGTCGTCTTCGAGGCGCGCGACGTGCCGGGCTGGGGCACGACCGGCGACATCCTGTTCCTGGCCGCCGGCGGCTATCACCACCACCTCGGGTTCAACACGTGGAAGTCGGCGGGCGGCGGGCCGCAGCCCGACGGCGTGGCCGGGCTGCACCACGTCGCGCTGAACTTCCCGACCCGCGCGGCGCTCGGCGCGGTGGTCGCCCGGCTGACCGACGCGGGCTGGCCGCTGCGCCAGGTGACCGACCACGGGACGCACGAGGCCGTCTACATCTCCGACCCGGACGGCAACGACCTCGAGCTCGCCTGGGACCGCCCGGTCGACGAGTGGCCGCGCGACGCCGACGGGCACGTGGCGATGGTGATGGACGGCGAGATCGACCTCGAGGCGCTGATCGCCGAAGGCCGGAGGGCGTCATGACCGCCGGCGAGCAGACCGTCGCCGTCCTGGGCGCGGGAGGCACCATGGGGCGTGGCCTGGCCGCCAACATCGCCCGGTCCGGCCTGTCCGTGCGGGCCTGGAACCGCTCGCTCGAGAAGGCCGAGCCCCTGGCCGCCGAGGGCGCCGCGGTCTGCGCGTCGCCGGCCGAGGCGGCCGATGGCGCCGACGTCGTGCTGACGATGCTCACCGACGCCGACGCCGTCCTGGAGGTGGCCGAGCCGGCGCTGGCCGAGGCCGGCCCGGACGCGGTGTGGCTGCAGATGAGCACGATCGGCATCGACGGGACCGACCGCTGCGCGGCCGTGGCCGAGAAGTACGGCGTCGCGTTCGTCGACGCTCCGGTCCTCGGTACCAAGCAACCGGCCGAGCAGGGCGAGCTCATCGTGCTCGCCTCCGGGCCCGAGGGCATCCGCGACCGGGTGCAGCCGATCTTCGACGCGGTGGGCCGGCGCACGCTGTGGGTGGGCGAGGCCGGCGCCGGGAGCCGCCTGAAGCTGGTCACCAACGCGTGGATCGTCAGCCTCGTCGAGGGCGCCGCCGAGATGCTCGTGCTCGCCGAGGGGCTCGGGCTGGATCCCGCGGTGGCGCTCGATGCGATCACGGGCGGCCCGCTGGACCTCCCCTACCTCCAGCTCAAGGCCCACGCGATGATCGAGCGCGACTTCGAGCCGTCCTTCAAGCTGGCGCTGGCCGCCAAGGACGCCGGCCTGGCGGGCGAGGCGGCCGACGCGGCCGGGCTGGACCTGCCGGCGCTGCGAGCGATCCGCGAGCGCTTCGAGCAGGCGGCGCGCGAGCACGGCGACGAGGATCTGTCGGCGGTCTTCCTGGCGATCGCGCCGAAGCGCTGACGCGGGCGGCTACCCTGCCGCCCGTGTCCGACGAGCCGCGCTGCGAGCCGATGACCTTCATGTACCGGCTGGCGCTGCGCATCCTCACGCCCTACGTCCGCTGGTGGGGCCGGATGCAGGTCTCGGGGCTCGAGCACATGCCGCTGACCGGGCCGGTCCTGCTCGCCGGCAACCACGACAGCTACTGGGATCCGGTGGCGATCGGCATCGCCGCGCTGCCCCGCCGGCAGATCCGCGCGCTGGCCAAGTCGTCGCTCTGGAAGCCGGGCCTCGGAAAGGTCCTCGACGGCATGGGCCAGATCCCGATCGAGCGCGGCAAGGGCGACGCCCACGCGATGGATCGCGCGATCGCCGAGCTGCGCGGCGGGGCGTGCATCGGCATCTTCCCCGAGGGCACGCGCTCCAAGGGCCGGGAGCTGCGCGCGCGCAGCGGCTTCGGCCGCCTGGCCGCCGAGGTCCCCGAGGCGCAGGTGGTGTGCGTCGCGGTGGCCGGCACGGTCGACCTGTCGCGCTTCCCCACGCGCCCGCGCGTGACCGTGCGCTTCTTCACGCCGGAGGGCGGCGGGCTGCAGCCGGGCGAGTCGCCCGCCGACCTCGCCGCGCGCCTGCTCGCGCAGACCCGCGCGCTGGCGCCGATCGTCGCCGCGGGCCGCCGGCGGCGCGAGCCGGCGCCGACCGTCTAACCGCAGCCGAGGCGCTGCCGGTCGACCGGCACCGTGAGGTCCGCGACGAGGGCGGTCTCGACGTAGTCGTTCTCCAGCGCGGCGCCGGAGCCCGGCGCCAGCTGGGCTCCCGTGACGCGCAGTTCGGCCCGCGACGCGTCGGGCGCAACCCACGGCGCGAGAGCGAGGAACTCGGGCTTGGCGCCGGCGTCGCCGGACAGGTCAGGGCGGTCCTCGCCGTCGACGAACGCGGCGTTGCCGATGTAGTGACACCCCGGCCCGGCGGCACCGCCGCGCTGGGTGATCGCGCTCTGCCCGTCGAACGGCAGGTCGCCGAGGTTGCCGACCATCATCGGCGTGACGTTGTAGAGGAAGCGCACCGACGGGTCGGCGGCCGCTCGCCAGGTCGAGGACATCCACGACAGCGGCTGCCACTGCTCGATGCCGTCGCCGTCGGGCCCGGTCCAGGCGCCGGGGTTGGCCTCGTCCTGCATCACCACGTTGGCGCCGAGCTCGTCCAGGCAGCGCATGTAGTACTTCGCGGTGTCGCTGCACGGATCGGTGCCGGCGGGCGGCTCGCCGTAGACGAAGGCCGGCAGGCTCGTCGCGAACCCGAGGCGCACCCTGGTCCCGGGCAACCGGTAGGGCATGAGGTTGCGGCGCGAGGCGGCGCCCGTGCTCGGCCCCGGGGTGAAGCCCTGCGCCTGCTCGATCGGGGTCAGCGGGACCTTGCGGTTGGTGGCCACCACGTTGCGCAGCATCGGCGGGCCGCCGCGGCGCACGTTGCGCGGCGCCCACAGGAAGGCCTGGTTGTAGACCCGGGCGCTCGTGGCCACGAAGACCGAGCGGGGCCGGGCCAGGTCGGGGTCGGCGAAGGCGGCGATGTCGGCACGCTTGGTGGACTGGGCGAACGGCGCCTGGTCGCTCGAGCCGAGGATGTAGATGCCGTAGCGGCGCGCGAGATCCGAGAAGGTCTGCATGAAGCCGCGCGCCAGGGTGTCGGTGCCGGCGACGAACGCGCTGCTCAGCGGGTTGAGGGCGCCGAACCGGCGCCGGTAGCGCGCCAGCGGCTTGACGTAGGCGGTGTTCAGCGCCGACAGCGCGTCGATCGCGACACACGGCGAGGGCTGGCCGCTGCAGTGCGCGTCGCCCGCCGGGTCGCCGAGCAGCGCCCGGGCGGCGCGGCCGCGCGAGCCGATGCCCACCGCCATCAGCCCGATGTCCTCGTTGAAGGCGACGACGTTCGGCACGCCGTGCGCGAGGTGCGGCACGACGTCAGCGCGGATCAGGCACTCGATCTTGCGTCGGAAGCTCGCGTAGCTGACGACGTTGCGGGTCTCCTGCTTGAACTGCATGGCGAACACCCGCGGGGCGCCCTTGACGTGGTGCAGCGCGAGGATCGGCGCGACCTCGCGGTGCGCCCGGGTCGCGGCGCACTGCGCGGCGGTTGGCGCGCCGGCCTGCGCGGGGCCGGGACTCAGGACAAGGGCGCCGAGGGCCAGCAGGGTGGCGGACGCGCGCACCCCGCGCACGCTACCTCCATCCGGCAGGGTCAGAGCGTGTGCGCGTG
>JAWVFY010000232.1:0-12617 GCA_033855575.1 Solirubrobacteraceae bacterium | reverse complement strand
GAGGGCGCGCTCGAGGTGGCGATGCAGTGGAACTCCACCTACCAGGAGTCGATCTTCAGCTTCGCCAACAACATCAACACCCACGAGGGCGGCTCGCACCTGTCGGGCTTCCGGTCGGCGCTCACGCGGACGCTCAACAAGTACGCGCGCGACAGCGGCGTGCTCAAGGAGAAGGACGAGAACCTCTCCGGCGAGGACATCCGCGAGGGCCTGACCGCGGTCATCAGCGTCAAGCTGCAGGACCCGCAGTTCGAGGGCCAGACGAAGACCAAGCTCGGCAACCCGGGCATGGCGGGCTTCGTCGAGTCGGTGGTCAACACCAAGCTCGCCGAGTTCCTCGAGGAGAACCCCAAGGACGCGCGGGCGATCATCACCAAGGCCGTGCAGGCCTCGCAGGCGCGCTCCGCGGCGCGCAAGGCCCGCGACCTGACGCGCCGCAAGTCGGCGCTGGAGAACTCCCGTCTGCCCGGCAAGCTGGCCGACTGCTCGGTCAAGGACCCGTCGCTCGCCGAGATCTTCATCGTCGAGGGCGACTCCGCCGGCGGCTCGGCCAAGCAGGGCCGCGACCGCCACACGCAGGCGGTGCTGCCGCTCCGCGGCAAGATCCTCAACGTCGAGAAGTCGCGGATCGACAAGGTGCTGCGCAACGAGGAGATCCAGGCACTGATCACCGCGATCGGGACGGGCGTGCGCGACGAGTTCGACATCGCCAACGCGCGCTACCACAAGGTGATCCTGATGACCGACGCCGACGTCGACGGCGCGCACATCCGGACGCTGGTCCTGACGCTGCTCTACCGCGAGATGCAGGAGCTGATCGAGGCGGGCTACGTCTACATCGCCAAGCCGCCGCTCTACAAGTTCAAGCAGGGCTCGTCGGAGCGCTACATCGAGAAGGACTCGGAGCTCGAGGACCTCCTGCTGTCGGACAAGTGGGAGAAGTTCCTCGTCTTCGACAAGCACGCCAAGCAGTTCAAGCTGACCGAGGCCCGCTGGCAGCGCTTCTGCCGGCTGCTCAAGCAGTACGAGGGCTGGAGCAGCTCGCTGCGTGCCGATCACGGCCATGACGTGGTCACGTTCCTCGAGGAGTCGCTGCTGCTCGACGAGCAGGTCACCGACGCTGAGACCGCGGTGCGCCTGCTGGCCCGCGACGGCGTGGAGGGCGCGCCGCACACCACCGAGCTGCTCTCCGACGGCGAGGAGATCGTCGTCAAGGCGGTCGAGATCAAGACCGGGCTGGCCCGGACCCACCGCATTGCGCGGGCGCTGTTCGAGTCCGACGAGTACCGCTCGTTCGTGCGCGTGCACGCCAGCCTGGTCGAGCTGGCCGGCTCGCCGCCGTTCGACGTGCGACTCGGCGACGGCCACGACGACGCGACGACGTTCGAGGCCCTGCGCCGGGCGATCATGAGCGTCGCGCAGAAGGGCGTCACGCTCCAGCGCTTCAAGGGGCTGGGCGAGATGAACGCCGATCAGCTGCGCGAGACGACGATGGACCCCGAGACGCGCACGCTGGCCCAGGTCCGCATCGAGGACGCCCTGGAGGCCGACGCGATCTTCTCGCGGCTGATGGGCGACCAGGTCGAGCCGCGGCGGGCCTTCATCGAGGACAACGCGTTGGCCGCGACGGTCGACGTCTAGGAGGTAAGGCGTGAGCTCAGGGATCCTGGCCGGCGGCAACATCGAGCCCCGTGCGCTCGAAGACGAGATGCGCAGTGCGTATCTCGACTACGCGATGTCGGTCATCGTCGGGCGCGCGCTGCCCGACGTCCGCGACGGCCTGAAGCCCGTCCACCGCCGTGTGCTCTACGGCATGAGCGAGCTGGGCCTCGGCCCGACGCGGCCGTACGCCAAGTCCGCGCGGATCGTCGGCGAGGTGATGGGCAACTACCACCCGCACGGCGACTCCTCGATCTACGACACGCTCGTGCGCATGGCGCAGGACTTCTCCCTGCGCTACCCGCTGGTCGACGGCCAGGGCAACTTCGGCTCGGTCGACGACGATCCGGCGGCGGCGATGCGCTACACGGAGGCGCGCCTCGATCGCATGGCGACCGAGATGCTGCGCGACCTCGACGCCGACACCGTCGACTTCGTCCCCAACTACGACGGCCGCAAGCGTGAGCCCGTCGTGCTGCCGGCGCGTTTCCCGAACCTGCTGGTCAACGGCTCCAGCGGCATCGCCGTCGGCATGGCCACCAACATCCCGCCGCACAACCTGCGCGAGGTCATCGACGGCGTCATCGCCTACATCGACGACCCGAACATCACCGTCGAGGGCCTGATGAAGCACATCAAGGGCCCGGACTTCCCGACCGGCGGGATCATCCTCGGCCACCAGGGCATCCGTGACGCCTACGAGACGGGCCGCGGCCGCGTGCGCGTGCAGGCGCGCGTCGGCATCGAGGAGATCGGCCAGGGCAAGGAGGCGCTGATCGTCACCGAGCTGCCGTTCATGGTCAAGAAGGGCGGCGACAACGGGCTGATCTCGAAGATCGTCGAGCTCGTCCACGAGAAGAAGGTCCCCGAGGTCACCGACATCCGCGACGAGTCCGACCGCCACGGCATGCGCTTGGTGATCGAGATGAAGCGCGGCGTCATCGGCAAGGTCGTCCTCAACAAGCTCTTCAAGCACACGCCGATGCAGACGACGTTCGGCGTCAACACCGTCGCGCTGGTCGACGGCGTCCCGCGGACGCTGTCGCTGCGCGAGGTCATCCACCACTACGTCCAGCACCAGCGCGACGTCGTCGTCCGGCGGGCCAAGCACGAGCTCTCCCAGAAGGAGGCGCACCTCCACATCCTCGAGGGCCTGCTCATCGCGCAGGCCAACCTCGACGAGGTCATCGCGCTGATCCGCGGGTCGCGCGACCGCGCCGCCGCCCGCGACGGGCTGGTCGAGCGCTTCGAGCTGTCGGTCATCCAGGCCGACGCGATCCTGTCGATGCGCCTGTCGCAGCTGACCGCGCTGGAGGTCGACGAGCTCAAGCGCGACCACGCCGACACGGTCGAGCGGATCGCCGAGCTGCGCGCGCTGCTGGGCGACGAGGACAAGGTCTTCGGGCTGATCAAGGAGGAGCTGACGGACATCCGCAGCGAGTTCGCCGACGCCCGCCGCACGGAGATCACCGCCTCCGAGGACGAGATCGACATCGAGGACCTGATCGCCGATCAGCAGATGGTGATCACGATCACCAAGTCGGGCTACATCAAGTCGCTGCCGCTGACCACCTACCGCCAGCAGCACCGCGGCGGGCGCGGCGTGACCGGCATGGACATGAAGGACGGCGACTACATCGAGCACCTCTTCGTGTCCTCGAGCCACGACTACCTGCTGTTCTTCTCCAACCGCGGCAAGGTCTACCGCTCCAAGGTCTACGAGCTGCCCGAGGCGTCGCGGACGGCCAAGGGGCGCGCGCTGGTCAACGTGCTGCCGCTGCGCGAGGACGAGCGCATCGAGGCGGTGCTGTCGACGCGCGACTTCGGCGAGTCGAAGTACCTGGTCTTCGCCACCCGCGGCGGCATGGTCAAGAAGACCGAGCTGCAGGCCTACAACACGCCGATCAAGGCCGACGGCATCATCGCCATCAACATCCGCGAGGGCGACGAGCTCGTCGCCGTGCGCAACGTCGACCCCGGCGACACCGTGATCATGGTCAGCCGCAACGGGCAGGCCTCGCGGTTCGAGGAGTCTCGGGTGCGCGGCATGGGCCGCTCGACCGCCGGCGTGAAGGGCATGAACGTCGCCCAGAAGGACAACGCGGTGCTGGAGATGGACGTCGCACGGCCCGACCAGGACCTGCTCGTCGTCACCGAGAACGGCTACGGCAAGCGCACGGCGATGGACGACTACCCGATCAAGGGCCGCGGGACCATGGGCGTCAAGACGATCGCGCTGACCGACAAGAAGGGCGCCCTCGCCGGCGCGCTGGTCGTCCGCGAGCACCAGGACCTCGTCTTCATCTCGACCAACGGCATGGTCCAGCGCACCTCGGTGCGCGGCATCAACCGCTACGGCCGGGCGTCGCAGGGCGTGCGGGTCATGAACCTCAAGGACGGCGACACGGTCAGCGCGGTGGCGCTGGTCATGGAGTCCGACGAGGACACGGCCGCGGACGTCGCGGACGACATCCCGCGCATCGAGTCCGACGGCAACGGTGTCGGGCACGGGCCCGAGGGCAACGGCGCCTCCGTGGATCCGCCGGCCGCCGCTGACGAGGACCCGCCGGACGAGGAGTAGCCGGTCAGGACGGTCGCTTGCGAGCCGCTCGCAGCGCACCGACGAGGGGCGAAACGAGTCCGCTTGACACGCTGATACCTTTCTCGAACCAGAGAAAGGAGGTGGTCCGTATCGGTAGTGACATGCTTAGCGGGACCCTGGAGGTGGCCGGCCGCTTCTAGCCGGCAGGCTGGAGCCGCGTAGCGGAATCCAACCCGGACCACCCCCCGAAGCGCCGCCGGACTCGGTCCCACCGGCAGCCGTATCGCGTTTCTGGGTTCATCCAGTCAAGTCGCAAACGAAGGCCCCGGCTCGTCACCGGGGCCTTCGTCGTTCTGTGTCGCGGACGTCGTCTTACGTTGGTGTTGCTGGGGAGCAACTTCGTCAGAGTCGGGCGGCGGCGCCCGCGGGCGCGACCGGGCTCAGGCGGCTTCGGGCAGCCAGGCGCGCCACGTCGCCGGGATCGTCGGCGACGCGACGTGGATGAAGACCTGTGGGTGGGGGGCGCGGGGCTCGCGCGCCGGGTGCATGTCGGCCTGGACGGGCGTCATGTCGCCCTTGCGGCGGTTGCACGGCGCGCAGGCGGCGACGATGTTCTCCCAGTCCGATGTCCCGCCCTTCGAGCGCGGCACGACGTGGTCGACCGTGAGGTTCGAGCGGGCGCCGCAGTACTGGCAGGTCCAGCCGTCGCGCGCGAAGACGGCGCGGCGGGTGATCTTGCGGCGGTGCGTGTCGTGCGGGACGCGGACGTAGGAGACCAGCCGGATGACCATCGGGCGCGACATGGTCGCGCGCTCGGAGTGCAGCTCCCAGGCGGCGCGCTCGATGACCTCGGCCTTCTCCTTGAGCAGCAGCACGACGGCTCGCCGCACGGTGCAGACGTTGATCGGCTCGAACGTCGCGTTGAGGACGAGCACGCGTCCGGTCGCGCGGTGCTCGCGCCGTCCCGGGCCGAACGGTGCCGCTGTGGCCATGCGCCGGTCAGGATACCGACGGAGCCGGAGCGGCCGGGTAGGTTCCGAGCACCCGCAGCTGGTCGCAGTGGGCGCGCAGTCCCTCGAGCGCCTCGGCCACGGCCGCGTCGTCGCTGCGGCCCTCGCAGTCGGCAAGGAAGAGGTAGTGCCCGAGCCGGCTGCGCGCGGGGCGTGACTCGATCTTGACGAGGTTCACGCCGCGGGACGCGAGCTCAGAAAGGCAGCGCACGAGCCAGCCGGGCCTGGCGTCGTCGGCGCCCGCGAAGAGGATCGAGGTCTTCCACTGCTCGCTGCCGTCGGGTGCGGGGAACGCCGCGGCGTCGTCGGCCGCCAGCCAGGCGAAGCGCGTCGCGTTGCCGGGGTCGTCCTCGATGCCGTCGCAGACGATCACGCCGCCGTGCACGCGGGCGGCGATGCGCGAGGCGATGGCCGCGCTGGTGGGCGGCTCGGCGGCGAGCGCCTGGACCCCCTCCGCGGTCGACCCGGTCGGCACGAGCCGCGCGGCGGGGAGCCGCTCGCGCAGGAACCGCGTGCACTGGGCTAGCGCCTGCGGGTGTGAGAGCACGGCCTCGATCCGTGCGAGCTCGGTCGGCTCGCGGGCGATCAGGCAATGACGGATGGCGAGCACGGTCTCGCCGACCATGTGCAACCGTGGCTCGGCGCTCAGCGCGTCGACCGTGGTCGTCACGCTGCCCTCCAGCGAGTTCTCGATCGGCACCAGCACGGCGTCGACCTCCCCGGCCAGCACCGCCTCGACGGTGTCGGCCACGGTCGGATAGGGCACGAGCTCGGCGCCGGCGGGGGTGGCGGCCGCCCGCGCGGCCTCCTCCGTGAACGTGCCCGCCGGGCCCAGGTGCCCGAGGCGGACCACTAGCGCCCCAGCGCCTGTCGGACCGCTTCGGCCTCCTCGGGCGAGAGCTGCAGCTCGCCCTCCCCTTCGTGGATGAGCTTGGCGTAGAGCCTGGCCTGATCACGGTGGTGGATCGAGGAGATCACCACGCCGCTGCGGTGGCTGTCGAGCAGTGCGATCGACGTCGACTGGCGCCCCGACATCTCGTTGTAGGCGTCGTAGCGGACCAGCCCGTGGTAGGTGACGGCGCCGTCGAGGCGCTCCTCCACGACGCCGAGCCGAGCGTCGAGCCGCTCGGCGACGTCGTCGACGTAGCTGTGCAGCGACCGGAACGCCTGCTCGAGGTGTGCCGCGTGCCCGACGAGATCGCGCTCGCCCTGCTCGCCAAGCACCGCGCGCTGGGCGGCACGCAGGCGGCGGACGGTGACGAGCAGGCGGCCGGCGAGCGCGAGCGCCAGGAGCGCCACGGCGCACCCGGCGAGGGCGACGATGCCGACGGTCGACGTGAGGGCGGCCACGCCGAGAAGGTAGCCCACGGCTCAGCCGAAGATGACGGTGTACTTCAGCGTGTTGTTGGTGAGGTTGACCTCACCGGGGACCTTCAGGACGCTCACGGTGACCGTGACGGGGCCGGCGGGCGCCGATCGTCCGAGCGGGACCTGGACCGTCTGGTTGGTCCCGTGGACGGTCTGGTCGATGCGCTTGGTCACGGAGATCGGGGCACCGGTGCCCTGAGCGACCGTGACCTTCACGCCCACGTCGAACTCGTCGTTCTGCCCCTGGTTGGCCAGGTGGACGTTGAACACTGGGTTCGTGCTCGACGTGATGCGGTTGGTCACGCCGGGCTGCAGCGCGACGGGCGTGGTGGTCCCGACGCTGACGTCGAGCAGGCCGTGACCGCACGTGCTCGGGCAGGTCGTCGCCGCGCCAGTGGGGCCGGCCCCCTTGCCGGTCAGCTGCTTGCGCACGAAGCCCGCGTCGAGCCACTGGGTGTCGGGCAGGAAGCGGCTGGGCGTCGTGGGCTGGCCGGTGATGCCGTGGTTGGCCAGCGCTTCGTTGATGTAGGGGATCACCCGCTGGGAGTAGACGACGTCAGAGGCCAGGAAGGCGCTCATCTCCCCGGCGATCCGGTTGGCGGCGTCCTGGGACTGGTTGCCGCTGAGGTTGGGCAGTTCGTCGGCGATCCGCCGCACGGCGCCCGAGCGCAGCGTGAGGACCTCGAGCAGGTCGTACTGCGCGTCGTGCATGTCCCCGGGCACGTCGAGAGCCTGTGCCCGCTTGACGTCCTCGTCTGCGCTGACGCGCACCTGGTTGACCTGCTGCTGGAGGTCCAGCGCTGCCGTTGCCTGCCCGCGGTCGAGCAGCGCGAAGAGGCTCTTGGACACCTGAACATTGGAGTCGGAGACGATCGCGCCGACGTTGCGGTTGTAGTCCTTGAGCGCGTTGTTGGTGCGGCTGTTGAGGCAGCCCTTGACCCCGACGACGAGCAGGATGAGGATCAGCGCGCCGACGCCCAGCGCCACCGCGCGGCGGACCATGAGCTGCTGCTGGTCGCCGGGAGGGCCCGCCGCCGTCCGCGCCCGCGTGCGGGTGGTCGGAGCCGACGGGCGCGAGCCGGCCGGGCGGCGAGGGCGGGTGGCGCGGGTTGGAGGCTCGTCGTCGTCGAAGAAGGACACGGAAAGGTGTTCCTGGCCGAGGGAAGCCCGGGGAGTATGAACCGCAGGCCAGTCAGGCGCCGTTCCTGCAAGTTCCGGTTCATACCGGAAGATGCCTGCATCACGCGCAGGAATGGCACCGTGAACCGCCGAACTGTCCGAACCGAGGTGGAAACCGTCCAGCACGACGCAGCAGCCGCGGGCAGCGTGGTCCTCGACCGCTACGCGCTGCTGGAGGAGCTCGGTTCCGGTGGGTTCGGCGCGGTCTGGCTGGCCCACGACCAGCGCCTGGAGCGCCCCGTGGCCGTCAAGCGGATCCCGATCCGCGGCGGTGCGCGGGCCGAGCGGGCCGAGCGCGAGGCGCTGGCGGCAGCGCGGCTCTCGCATCCGGCGGTCGTCTCGCTCTACGAGGCCGGCCGCGACGAGGACGCCGTCTACCTGGTCTCCGAGCTCGTCCGGGGCGCCACGCTCGGCGAGCTGCTGGCCGACGGCGCGCTGTCGGACCGCGACGTCCTGCTGATCGGCATGGCGCTGTGCGACGCGCTGGCCCACGCGCACTCCCGCGGGGTCATCCACCGCGACGTCAAGCCCGGCAACGTCTTGATCCCCGAGACGCCCGCCGACGGCGTCGTGGCCAAGCTGACCGACTTCGGGATCGCGCGGATCGCCGGCGACGACGCGCTGACCGCGACGGGCGACGTGGTCGGCACGCTGGCCTACATGGCCCCCGAGCAGGCCGAGGGCCGTGGCGCGTCGGCTGCCTCGGACCTCTACGCGTTGGCCCTCGTGCTCTACGAGGCGCTGGCGGGGATCAACCCCGTGCGGCAGTCCAACGCCGCCGCCACGGCCCGGCGGATGGGCACGCGGCTGCCGCCACTGCGGCGCCTGCGCCGCGACCTGCCGCGGGGGCTGGCCGCGGCGATCGACGCGGCCGTGCTGCCCGACCCGGCGTTGCGCGGCTCGCTCGACGGGCTCCGCCTGGCCCTGGCCGAGGCGCTGGGCGACGTCGGTGACGAGCCCGGCGTCGTCGCGCCACCCGCCTGGGCCGCCGTTCCCACGCGCACGCTGGGCCGCCCCGCCCGGGCGAGCCCGATACCCGCTCCCGCCCGCGCGCCGTTCGCCGTCGAGGAGAACGAGGCGGTGGCCCACCCGCCCGCGCCGGCGCGCGTTGCCATCCCCGCCCGGATCGCGGCGGGGCTGCTCGCGGGCGGACTCGTCCTGGCGGCGCTCACGCTGGTTGCCCAGCGGCCGCCGCTGGATCCGCCGGCGATCGCCGGGCTGGCCGCGGCGCTCGTCGCGCTGCTGCCGCGCCTGGGCTGGTTGGCCGCCGCGGCCGCGCTCACCGCGTGGCTGGGAGCCCAGGGGGGCGACGGTTGGTGGGCGGTCGGCCTGGCCGCGCTGCCGCTGCCGCTGCTCGTCCCGCGCGCCCCGGCCTGGTGGTCGGCCCCCGGCGGCGCTGTGGCCCTCGGCTACCTCGGCGTCCCGGCGGCCTGGCCCGCCGTGGCCGGACAGGCCAGGGGGCTGTGGACTCGAGCGGTCCTGGGCGCGGCCGGGTACTGGTGGATCGCGCTGGTGCAGGCGGTGCTCGGCAAGCGGCTGATCACCGCGCCGGCGGCCGATCTCAAGCATCTGCTCACGCGCGCCGACCTCGCCGTGGCGGGCGTGTGGGCGCTCGCGGCGGGACTGCTGCCGCTGCTGGTGCGGGGCCGCAACGCGGTGCTGGACCTGCTCGGCGCCTGCGTCTGGGCGGCCGGCCTGGCGCTCGGCACCCAGGCGGTCACGCGGGCCGCAGGCGCCGGAGACCCGCATGGCCTGGTCGGCGGCGCCGCGCTGGCGGCCCTTCTTGCGGTGCTCGCCATGGCCCTCAGACGGCCTTGACGCCGTAGCATGGCGCCCTCGTCATGTCGGTCCTGCGCAACCTCGAAGACAAGATCGCCGGCCTCGTGGAGGGGACGTTCGGCCGCGTGTTCCGCTCGGAGGTCCGGCCGGTCGAGCTGGCCCACAAGCTGGCCAAGGAGATGGACGAGCACAGGACCGTCTCGCTCTCGCGCACCTACGTGCCCAACGAGTACGTGGTGTGGCTCTCGCCGGAGGACCGCGAGCGCTACGAGGGCGTCGAGCACGAGGTCATCGACGAGCTCGGCGCCTACCTTCTCGAGCACGCCCGCCGCGAGCGGCTGGCGCTGATCTCGCGCCCGCAGATCGAGTTCCGCACCGACGATGCGCTGGCGCTCGGCGAGTTCGGGATCCAGACGCGGACCGTGAAGCTCGGCACGGGCACGGCCGAGCAGGCCGACCACGGCCACACCGCCGTGTACTCGACCGCCGACCGCGTCCAGGCACCGCTGCGCGAGGAGCGCGCCTCGCGCGCCGGCCGGGCCGTCCTGGTGGCCGAGGGCAAGCGCCATGCGATCGCGCCCGGCGGCGCGACCATCGGCCGCAGCCGCGAGTGCGACATCGTCCTCGGCGACTCCAACGTCTCGCGCAAGCACGCCGAGCTGCGCCCCGGCCCGCAGGGCGCCTGGACGATCACCGACCTCGGCTCGACCAACGGCGTGCGGGTCAACGGTCGCGCCCTCCGGTCCGGGCAGGCCCAGCCGCTCCAGGCCGGCGACCACCTCGCAGTCGGCACGGTCGACGCCACCTTCGAGGTCGACTGATGCTCGCCGCGCTCGAGCCGGCCTCGGTGGCGCTGAAGTTCGGCTTCCTGGCCGTGCTGTTCCTGTTCCTGCTGTGGGTCTCGCGCAGCGCCATGAAGGACCTCCGGCGTGTGCCGGGCGCCGAGGTCGCACGCTCACCGTGGGTCGACGCGCCGGCGCGCGTCGAGGAGACCGGCCTGCACAGCTCCGTCTCGCCCCAGCTCGGCGAGCCTCGCCTGGTGGTCGAGCGGGCCTCCGGGCATTCGCCGGGGATGGAGTACGACCTCGGCCAGGGCGCGGTGCTGGGCCGCGGCGATCAGGCCGAGATCCGCCTGGAGGACCCGTTCGCGTCCTCCAGGCACGCGCAGATCGTCCGGCAGGGCGGCGTGATGGTCCTCGAGGACCTCGGCTCGACGAACGGCACCTACCTCAACGAGGAGGTGCTCGGCGGCCCCACGCCGCTGCACTCGGGCGATCGCGTGCGGATCGGCGACAGCGAGTTCACCTACGCCGACTGATGCTGCGCGTCGCCGAGAAGTTCGCCGAGACCAACACGGGCATGGCCCGCCGTGCCAACGAGGACAGCTACTGGTCGCAGTCGCCGCTGTTCGTGGTGGCCGACGGCATGGGCGGGGCGCAGGCTGGCGAGGTGGCGTCGGCGACCGCCATCGAGGCCTTCCAGCAGGGGCTGCCCGATGGGCCGAAGAGCGCCGAGGAGCGGCTGGCCGCGCTGGTGGCCGACGCCAACGCCCGGGTTCACCACAAGTCGATCTCCGACCGGGACCTCTCCGGGATGGGCACGACAACCACCGCCGCCTACGTCGGCGAGACCGAGGTCGCCCTCGCTCACGTCGGCGACAGCCGCGCCTACCTGCTGCGCGACGGCGACTTCGAGCGGCTCACCCACGACCACTCGCTCGTCGAGGAGTTCGTCCGCCAGGGCAAGCTCACGCCCGAGGAGGCCGACGAGCACCCGCAGCGTTCGATCATCACCCGCGCGCTGGGGCCGGAGAGCGAGGTCGAGGTCGACCGGCTCAGCGTCCGCGGCCGCGACGGCGACGTGCTCCTGATCTGCAGCGACGGCCTGACGTCGATGGTCCCCGAGGCGCGCGTGGCCGAGATCATCCGCGGCGCCGGCTCCCTCGGCGAGGCCGGCCGCGCGCTGATCAAGGCGGCCAACGACGCGGGCGGCCGCGACAACATCACGGTGATCCTGTTCCGGCTCGAGGAGGTCGACACCGCCCCGGCCGGTGCCACCACCGACGATCGGACGATGGCGGGCGTCTCCGCGCCGTCGACCGCCGAGGTGCGGGCGGCGGTGACCGCCGCACCACCGTCGCCACCCGCACCTCGCCGCGAGCGCGGCGAGGTGACGCCGCGGACGCCGAGTCCGCCGCGGGAGCGCCCGCCCGCCCGCCGCCGCCGGGGCAACGGCCTGCGCGCGGCGCTCGTCGCCGCGATCATCCTCGTCCCGCTGCTCGGCGGCGCCTACCTGGCCAGCCAGGCCGTGTTCTTCCTCGGCGTGGCCAGCAACGGCTCGGTCACGGTCTTCCAGGGGCTGCCCTACGACCTGCCGTTCGGGCTGCACCTCTACACCTCGGCCTACGTGACCGGGCTGACCCCGGCGCAGCTGCCGGGCGGCCGCCGCCAGCAGCTGCTCGACCACAAGCTGCGCTCGCACGACGACGCGTTCGACCTGGCTCGCCAGCTCGAGCTCAACAAGCTGGCTCCCCGATGAGCGCCCGCAATCGCGAGCTGCTGGCGCTCGTGCCGGCGTCGCTGCTGGTCGCCGCCGGGTTCGCGGCGATCTTCGTCTCGCGCAACCAGCTGCTCGGCGGCCTGCACGGCACCAACCAGATCTCCAACGCCTCGCTGACCTACGGCGGGATCTTCCTCGCCCTCTGCGTGGTCGCGCACCTCGTGATCCGCTTCACGCTGCCCAACGCCGACCCCTACCTGTTCCCGTTGGTCGCCCTGCTGGCCAGCTTCGGGCTCGTCGAGATCTACCGGATCAGCGACACGCTGGCCCGCCAGCAGGCGCAGTGGTTCGTCATCGGGCTGGTGCTGTTCGCGGCGACGATCGTCGTCTTTCGCGACTACCGGGTCCTCGAGCGCTACCGCTACATCATCGCCTTCGTCGGGATCGGCCTGCTGCTCCTGCCGCGGCTGTTCGCGCCGGTCAACGGTGCCTACCTGCAGATCCGCATCGGCGCGCTGTCGGTCCAGCCCGCCGAGTTCTCGAAGCTCGCCATCGTCGTCTTCCTGGCCAGCTACCTGCGC
>JAWVFY010000231.1:0-13028 GCA_033855575.1 Solirubrobacteraceae bacterium | reverse complement strand
GGTCGGCGAGGATGTCGCGCGTGGGGGCAGGCATGTGGCGAAGATAGCGGTGTGGAATACTGACCGCGCATCGGGGCGTGGCGCAGCCTGGTAGCGCGCACCGTTCGGGTCGGTGAGGTCCCGAGTTCGAATCTCGGCGCCCCGATGTACGAAACCCCTGCTCGCGCGGGGGTTTCGTCGTTCTGGGACGACGTCTCCGGGGTGGCGGACCGGGTACGCCACCCCGGAGAATCAGGTCGTGACGTTGCTCAGCTTGCTGCCCGCGCTGTTGAAGATGTTGCTGATGCCGCCCGTCAGCACGCCGATGACCGCGATCAGCACGATCGCGACGAGCGCGATGAGCAGCGCGTACTCCGTCATCGTCTGGCCGCGCTCCTCGCGGAGGTTCGCGAGCGTCAGCGTGGCGCGCGCGATGACCTTGTAGTAAAGCTCCATGCCGTCTTCGCCCTCCGTAGTGACTCGATGAGATCGCACGCCTGTTGCGCGCTCTGCGACGGTAGACGGCAGCCGGCGGGCTCGCCTCACCCGTTGGTCGAGGGTCGTGCTGGACTTCGGCTCAGCCGCCTCCGCCGAGACCGGCGGCGGTCGTCACCGTGTCTGCGGCATCGCCGGCCGCCTGGTTGGCACCCGCGACCGTCGAGGCCGGATCGGGTGTCGAGGCCGGGACGGTGGCGGGCGGTGGCGAGACGGGCCCGCCGATGTGCGCCGAGGTCGGCGCGGGGGCGCTGGGGGTGTCGGCCGGCGGCGGCGGCGGCGAGGCGCCGCTCCCACCCTGTGGGCCGTCGCCGTTCGGCGGCAGGTTCGGAGTGACCTGATCGAGGCCGAGGTCGGTCCCGCTGCGGGTACCGGCCGCCGGGGCGGCAGGGCCGGACGCCGTCGTGCTCGCGGCTGGCCGGGAGGAGCCGGTGGCGGCATCGGCGTCGTTCCCGGCCCGACCCGAGGCGGTCGGGGCAGCCGTCGCCGAGGTCGGGCGGACCGCGGGCGCCGCTGGCCCACCGGCAGGAGCGCGCGGGCGCGCGGGCGGGCGCGCCGCGCCATCGGAGCCCGCCAGGCCCGAGACGATCGACGCGAGGCTCCCGGCGGGGGTCATCGGCGTGGTGGTGCGGACCGCCACGCCCGCGCCCACGCCGGCCACCGCCACCGTCGCGGCGGTGGCGGCCGCCTTGATCCAGTTCGGATCCACGGTCGAGCCCAGCTGGGCCGACCACTGCGCGAAGCCCGAGACGTGCGCGGTGCCGGTGGCCGACGCGTCACTGCCGCCCGCGGACCAGCGCCGCCGCAGGAACAGCGGTAGCGGCAGGAGCGCGGCGATCCGCCGCCGGACCGGTGCGCCGGCGCCGGAGACGTCGAGGCCGGCCAGGCGCGCCTGGCGCCGGCACGGCTGGCAGTGCGAGACGTGGCGCGCGAGGCGGCGCTCGTCGCGAGCCCCGACGACGGCGGTTTCGGCACCGGCGATGATCGCCTGGATTCGCTGGCAGCGTGCGCCGCTGACGAGCTCCTCGTACTCCTCGGTGAGCCGGCGGCGCGCCCGGAACAGCGTGCTCTCTACAGAGGGCCGGCTCATCCCCAGCCGCTCGCCGATCTCACGGTAGGAGAGGCCCTCGAGCTCGCGCATGACGAGTATCTGGTGGTGGGCCTCGCTCAGGCCACCGAACGCGCCGCGCAGGTCCTCGAGGCGCTGTTTGGACTCCAGCCGGCTCTCGGGCGCGGCGTCGCCGCTGACCATCCGCCCGTAGTCGGCCGCGCCCATGCCCTCGTCGGAGTCATAGGACACCTCCTCGGCGCGGCGCGACCGGCGGAACTGGTCGATGCAGGCGTTCTTGGCGATCTCGTAGATCCACGGCTTGAACGCGATCGGCCGATCGGTCTCGCGCATCCGCCGCAGGGCCGAGACGAACACGTCCTGCGCGACGTCCTCGGCGCGGGCGTGGTCGTGGACCATGCCCTGGATGTAGCCCGTGATCCGGCGGTGATACCGCTGGTAGAGCTGCTCGAACGCCCTGTCGTCGCCGCCGCGAACGCGGCGAACGAGGTCGCCGTCCTCGGTCTCTGCACCTCTTCGCACGGGCTGAGCCGGGCTGGCTACTGCTGACACGCTTGGTCGTCCCCTGTCCGAGGCCTCATCATCCATGATGACGACCGCCCCTCCGGTCGACCGAACAATAGCGTTCACTCACGGGCGTTTCAAGACCTGGTTAGTCAGAAGTGGGGAAGCATGACGGCAGAGCTCGAAGACCTCATCGGCCACCTCGATGCGCTCCTGGATCCAGGCGCCTTCGCCGACTACGGGCCCAACGGTCTGCAGGTGCCAGGGGCCCGGAAGGTGGCCACCGTGGCCACCGGCGTCAGCGCGGGGATCGAGCTGTTCGAGCGCGCAGCGGCCGAGGGCGCCGAGCTCGTCCTCGTCCACCACGGGCTGTTCTGGCAGGGTCCGCCGCGCGCGCTCGACCGGCCCGGCAAGCAGCGCCTGCAGCTGCTCTTCGAGCACGACATGAGCCTGGCCGCCTACCACCTCCCGCTCGACGGCCATCCCGAGCACGGCAACAACGCGCTGCTCGCCGACGGCCTCGGCGCGACCGTCGTCGGCCCGTTCGCCGACGGCATCGGCGTCAGCGCCCGCTGGCCCGACGACGGCATCGCCGCCGCCGAGCTGCAGGCGCGGGTCCGCACGCTGACGGCCCGCGAGCCGCTGACCGTGGCCGCGGGCCCCGAGCGCGTGCGGACGATCGCGATCGTCTCGGGAGGCGGCCAGGGCCACCTCGGCGAGGCGATCGCCACCGGCCACGACGCCTTTCTCACCGGGGAGGCGTCCGAGCGCAACTTCAACGAGGCGCGCGAGGCGGGCGTCCACTTCCTCGCCGCCGGCCACTATGCGACCGAGACCCTCGGCGTCCAGCGGCTTGGACAGCTGCTCGAGCAGCGCTTCGGCATCCGCCATGTCTTCATCGACGTCCCCAACCCGATCTGACACCGCACTTACCGAAGTTTTATTACGCTCGGATTGCGCCTGTCCGAAGTGTCACGTAACGTCCCGGCCCACAGAGCGGTAGTCGACAAAGGAGGACTGCTCCGATGGCGAATCACCTCACTCCGACCGAGCTGGCCCGTGAGGCGGGGCTCGATCGGACGGAAGTCATCAGCAAGTGCGTCGAGCTCGGTGTCCCGATCTTCCAGGGTCGGATCGACAAGAGCCTGTTCCTCGCGACGATCCAGCAGACGGCCGCGCCGCCGCAGCACGCCACCGCGTAGGCCCCGCAGCACCACCTTCTGAGACCCGCTCCGTGCGGGTCTCTTAGTATCCGGCTGACACCCCGTCGAGGAGGAGTGATGGAGGCCGGCACCAGGACGACGACGAACAGCCGTACGATCGCGGACCTGCTGCCGCGCGCGGCGGAGACGTTCGGCGACAAGGTCGCCATCAAGCACAAGGCGGACGGCGTGTGGCGCGACGTCACCTTCGCTCAGGTCGGCGAGATCGTCTCGGAGATCGCCCTCGGGCTGATCGATCTGGGGATTGCGCCCGGCGATCGCGTGTGCATCCTCGCCGGTACGAGGCCCGAGTGGACCTACGCCGACTTCGCGGTCACCACCGTCGGCGCCGCGGTCGTGCCGATCTACCCCACCAACTCACCCGCCGAGTGCGCGTGGGTCGCCGGCGATTCGGCCGCTGTCGCCGTGATCGCCGAGAACGCCGCCCAGCTCGCCAAGATCGCCGAAGTCCGCGGCGAGCTACCGGAGATCCGCCACCTGGTGGTCATGGACGGCGGAGCGGGCACCGAGGGCGCGGTCACGCTGGACGAGCTGCGCGAGCGCGGCCGGTCGCACGACCGCTCCGAGCTCGAGGCCCGCTACGGCGCGGTGGCCGAGGACGATCCGTTCACCTTCATCTACACGTCGGGGACGACCGGGCCGCCCAAGGGCTGCGTCCTGACCCACGGCAACTACCGCTCGGTCGTCGACATGGTCGAGCAGCGCGACCTGTTCGAGTCCGACGAGGACCTCGTCTACCTGTTCCTGCCGCTCGCTCACGCGTTCGCGCTGCTGATCCAGCTGGCGACGTTCGACCGCGGCGTGGCGCTCGCCTACTTCGGCGGCGACACCAAGCAGATCATTCCCGAGCTCATGGAGGTCAAGCCGACCTACCTGCCGTCGGTACCCCGGATCTTCGAGAAGCTCTACACGCTGGCCCAGGGCCAGCTCTCGGCCGAGGAGATCGCGACGATCAGGACGGTCGGGGGCCAGATCCAGGACCTCGAGGTCGGAGGCGAGGAGGTGCCCGCCGAGCTGCGCGAGCAGTTCGCCCCGCTCGAGCCGAAGGTGGCCTTCGTCCGCAACCTGTTCGGCGGCCGCCTGCGCGAGGCGGTGACCGGAGCCGCCCCGATCGCCCGGGAGATCCTCGAGTTCTTCTGGGGTTGCGGCGTGCCGGTCCTCGAGGGCTACGGGATGACCGAGACCTCCACGAGCGCGACGACGTCGAGCCCGGAGAACCACCGCTTCGGCACCGTTGGCCGGGCGCTGCCGGGCGTGGAGCTCAGGATCGCCGACGACGGCGAGATCCTCATCAAGGGCGCCAACATCTTCCGCGGCTACCACAACAACGCCGACGCGTCGTTCGGCGCCGTCGAGGACGGCTGGCTGCATACCGGCGACCTCGGCTCGCTCGACGAGGACGGCTACCTGTCCATCACCGGCCGCAAGAAGGACATCATCATCACCGCGGGCGGCAAGAACCTCACGCCGGCCAACTTCGAGAACGACCTCAAGCAGTCGCGCTGGGTCTCGCAGTGCATGATGCACGGCGATCGCCGGCCGTTCCCCGTCGCGCTGATCACGCTCGACGAGGAGGAGATCGTCCCCTGGGCCAGCGAGCACGGCATTCAGGACACCTCGCCCCAGGCGCTGGCCGCCGACCCGCAGGTCCGCGCGCTGATCCAGGCGGAGGTCGACAAGGCCAACGCCAAGCTCGCGCAGGTCGAGCAGGTCAAGAAGTTCGTCATCCTCGACCACGACCTGTCGCAGGAGACCGGCGAGCTCACGCCCACGCTCAAGGTCAAGCGCAACGTCGTCAACGAGAAGTACGCGCCCCTGTTCGACGAGCTGTATTCGTAGCCTGAGGGGTCCATGCGCACGGACCCCTCAGAGACAGGCGGCCTCTTCGTCGGGCGCCGGCCCGGGACCCGGCCGGTCAAGTTCCGCGACGTGCCCGAGCGCGGCGACGAGCGCCGCCGCCGCCGCGACAGCATCCTGGCTGCCGCACTGCTGGTGCTGATGACCGTCGTCGGCGTGAGCTTCTGGGGCCCGGTGCCGGCCGGCTGCCTGTGGCTCGGCTCGCAGATCGACTACTGGACCAGCAGCGTCGGGGTCGGGATCCTCAGCGCGTTCCTGTTCATGCTCGCCGCCCTGTTCATGGGACTCGCCGGCATGAAGCGCCTGGACCACGTGTGGATCCTCGTGCGCCGCGCGGCGGGCCACGACCAGCGCGAGGGCGCCATCGGGCGGATCTTCGCCATCAGCGCCGCCATCGGCGTCGTGCTCTTCACGATCTGGCTGCTGGTGTTCGCGGGGCTCGGCCCGACGATCGCGCCCAGCAACTGATGGGGATCCGCGACTACTACCGTCAGTTCGAGGAGCTGTCGCCGGAGGAGGTCAGCGCGCAGCTGCGCGAGCAGGCCGACGAGCGGCGCCGCGCTGCCCTGGCGATCGTGGAGCCGTTGAACCTGGCCACCACCACGTGGCCGGAGTACCCCCACTCCAACGTGGTCAACGCGATCACCTTCGCCGCCCGGCGCGGCCTGCAGCGCTACCTCGACCGCCATGCGACGGCACTGCGGTCCGAGCTCGCCCACCATCACGGCGTCGACCCCGAGCGGCTCGTCGTGGGCGACGGGGCCGCGCAGCTGCTGGCCGCGGCGACCCAGACGCTGATGGACGAGCCCCGCGACGAGCTGATCACGCCGTGGCCGTCCTATCCGCTCTTCCCGCTCATGGCCCGGCGCGCACGCGCGCACGCCGTGCCGGTCGAGGGCTTCGGCATCGAGCCCGTGCTCGGGGCCGTCAACGACCGCACGCGGATCGTCGCCCTGTGCAACCCCAACGACCCGACAGGCGAGCTCCTGGCCGTGGGCGACCTGCGGGCGCTGCTCGAGCGGCTGCCCGAGCGCGTGGTCGTGCTGCTCGACGAGGCGCTGATCGACTTCGTCGACCCCGACGTGCAGGCGCGCGATGCGTCGCTGGCGTTGCTGGAGGACCACCCGCGGCTGCTCGTCTTCCGGACGTTCTCGAAGGCGTGGGGCCTGGCCGGCCTGCGCTGCGGCTACGCCGTCGGCGGCCCGGGCGCCGCGCCGCTGCTCGAGCGGCTGGAGCCCGAGCTCGGGCTCAACGAGCTCGCCCAGGCGGGCGTGCTGGAGGCGCTGCGCAGCTCGGTGGAGCGCGTCGCGATGCGCGGGCGCACCGTGGCAGCCAACCGCGCGGCGCTGACCGGCGCGGCGCGTGAGCTCGGCTACACCGTGGCCGACTCACAGGCCAACGTGCTGTGGGTCGCGCTCGATGGCGTCGACGGCGCCGAGCTCTCGGCGCGCTTGGAACGCGCCCACGTGCTCGTCGCCTCCGGCGGGACGCTGGGCGACGTCACCCGCGTCCGCATGACGGTCCCGGCGCGTGACGAGCACATGACGCGCGTGCGCCGCGCGCTCGAGCTGGCTCGCGACGCGGGTTAGCCATCCGGCCTCCGGCACCCCTAGCTACCGCCGGGGACGCCCTTCAAGCCCTTGTTGATCGAGGCGGTGAGCTGCTTGGTGACGACCGGCGCCAGGAACGGCAGCTTGGAGGCGATGCGGATCCGGTAGTCGAGGTGCGTGCCGCCGCCGGGCGTCGGGGTGAACGTCATCGTCCCGATGTGGCCGTCGAGCGGGCTGCCCTTCGTGATGCGGTACTCGATCAGCTCATCGGGGACGTATCGCGTGACGGTCTCCTCGAAGCTCGGCAGCGGGCCGAGCTGGAGCCGGCGGCGCGACCCGACGCCGTTGCGCTCGCTCTCGCCGTCGGCCAGCCGAGTGACCTTGGCGCCGAAGAGGGCGGCCAGGTTCTCGTGCTCGGCGAGGTGGGAGAAGACCTGATCGACCGGAGCCGAGAGGTCGCGTTCGACGTGGACCCAGTGTTCGCGCATCACCGAAGCAGATCAGCTATCCGCTCTCGCTGCTGCGCGACTGGCGCAGCAGCGACGGCGTGGCCTGCTCGAGGATCTTGCGCCAGGCGCGCGTGCGCTCCTTCTCGGCCGAGAAGTGCTTGACGACCTTGCGGACGCGCGTGGCGGAGATCTCGATGCCGTGGCGCTCGGAGATCTCCCGGAACGACTCGTACTCGGAGGCCAGCTTCTGGGTGACCGACTCGAACCCGTGGCGGGCGATGTCGACGCGGCTGGTGAAGTTCATGATCGGCGTCTGGAACATCAGCACGTCGTCGGGCTCGGGCTCGATCAGGACGATGTCGACGCCCGGATAGCGGTCCTCCCACTGGCGGGCCATCTCGTGCAGCCGCTGGTAGGCCAGCAGCTTGAACGCCTGGTAGCCGATCTGGGGGAAGCCCATGTCCGAGACGTGGCGCCGCTGCCCGTCCGGGCCGTCCTCCCGGTCGTTGACGTAGGGGACGAGCGGGTTGACGACGACCACGAACTTCGCCCCCGCCTCGACCGCGACATCGAGGTTCGTCGTCGACACGATGCCCCCGTCGATGAGGTCGCGGTCGCGGACCCGGACCGGCTCGTAGACCATCGGCAGCGCGGTCGACGCGCGCACCCCGGTGGAGATCGGCACGTCATCCCATCCGGCGCTGCCGAAGACGATGCGCTCGCAGGTGTCGAGGTCGGTGGCGCACAGGTACAGCTCGGCCTCGAGGTTGCGGAAGTCGTCGGTGCGGTCGGGGTCCGACAGCACGGCGCGGATGTAGCGCTCGATGCCCGCGCCGGAGTACAGGCCCGCCGGCAGGCCCTCGGCCAGGCCGAGCACGAGGTCCATCGCCGAGGCCGACCCGAGCTGGCCGGCGAGCTCGCGCGCCAGCTTGGCCGCCCGCAGCGGCATCAGCGCGGCGCTCTTGGCGTACGCCGCCAGGTTGGGCCGCAGCAGCGTGTTGAGGTCGATGTCGCGGAAGGGCGTCGGGACCTGCTGGTTGACGACGCGCATCATCTCCTCGGGCGTCACGCCGTTGGCGGCGAGCGCGGCGACGAACGAGCCCGCCGACGTCCCCACGTAGACGTCGAACTGGTTGACGGTCCGGTTGACCGACAGCAGGTCGAGAGCCCGCAGCGCCCCGATCTCGTAGACCCCGCCGGTGAAGCCGCCGCCGCCGAGGACGAGCGCGGTCTTCGAGCGGCGCGAGCGCCGCCGGGAGGACCGCGAGGCGGGCGCTCTGGCCGCACCGGCCGGACGCTTGCTCTTGCCCGGCTCGAGCCGCACCACGTTGCCCATCGAAGTCGGAGTGTAGCCTCGGACCGATGCCCCGGAGGCTGTTCCCGGCCGCGCTGTGCACGCTTCTCGCCGTCCTGATCGCCGCTCCGGCGGCCCATGCGCTGGACATCTCGACCCTGCGCAAGAAGCTCGCCGCGGCGTCGCGGCACCTCAGTACGACCAGCGGCGCGTACGTCCGCGACCTCACCACGGGCCGCACCCTGTACGCCCGCAAGGCCGACGTCCGCCGTGCGCCGGCGTCCAACGAGAAGCTGCTGACCACCTCCACGGCACTGCTGCGCTACGGGACGGCGGCGCGGTTCCGGACGACCCTGCAGGCCACGGCGGCGCCCGCCGACGGGATCATCAAGGGCGACGTGGCGCTGGTCGGCGCGGGGGACCCCTACCTGGCGACGTCGCAGCTGCAGCTGATCGCCGCTCAGCTCTCCGCGCTGGGCGTGACGGAGATCACGGGCAAGGTGCTCGGCGACGGGGCGCTCTTCGACTCACGCCCGGGCTCCTACGACAGCGGCTACCGCTACGACTCCGACATCGGCGGCAGCCTCGGCGGCCTCGTGGTCGGTGAGGGCCACGGCACCGACCCGGCCCTGTACGCGGCGACCGCCCTGCGCCAGGCGCTGCTCGCCGCCGACATCCTGGTGGACAAGGGGCCTCACGCCGGGGCCCTGAGCACGCCCGGCACGACGATCGCCGGGGTCAGCTCGGCGCCGCTGAGCACCGAGATCACCCGCATCAACCTCCCGTCGGACAACTTCGCCGCGGAGATGCTGGTCAAGGACCTCGGTGCGAGCTTCGGCTCGGCCGGCTCGACCGCTACAGGTGCCGCGATCGTGCGCGCCACCCTCGGCCCGCTTGGGCTCCAACCCACGGTCGTCGACGGCTCGGGGCTCTCGCGCACCGACCGGGTCAGCCCCCGCGAGCTTGTCACGCTCCTCACCGCCATGGCCGGGCGGCCGGAGGGCGCCGCGCTGCGCGCCTCGCTCCCCGTCGTGGGACGTACCGGGACGCTGGCCACCCGGATGCGCGGCACCGCCGCCCGCGACCGCTGCCAGGCCAAGACCGGCACGCTGATCGGCGTCAGCGCGCTGTCGGGCTACTGCACGACGCAGGGCGGCGACGTCGTGACGTTCTCGTTCATTGAGAACGGGATGGACTCCGGCCACGCCAAGCGCGTCGAGGACCAGATGCTGCCGGCGATCGCCCGCTACGCGCCGCCGTCGGGCTGAAGCACGCCCAGCAGGCCGGGCTCGTCGAGCACGGTGACGCCCAGGCGCTCGGCCTTCTCGAGCTTCGAGCCGGGCGAGTCGCCGGCCACGACGTAGTCGGTCTTCTTCGACACCGAGCTCGTCACCCGGCCGCCGGCGGCGAGGATGCGTTCGGTCGCCTGTTCGCGAGTCAGGTCGGGGAGCGTCCCGGTGAGCACGAAGGTCTTGCCGGCCAGCGGGCCCTCGCCGGGCGGTGGGCCCTCCTCCTCGAAGCGCACGCCCTGCCCTCGCAGGTCCTCGATCAGCTCGCGCATCAGCGGGTCGGCCAGCTGGGAGACGATCAGCTCGGCGACCTTCGGCCCGATGCCCGGCGTCTCGGCGACCTGCTCGGGCGTGGCCTCCAGCAGCGCGTCGATCGACCGGAAGCGCTGGGCCAGGTTGCGGCCCGTCACGAAGCCGACCCCCTCGATGCCGATCGCGAACAGCACACGCCCGAACGGCACCTCCTTGGAGCGCTCGATCGCCTGCACCGTGCGCTGGGCCGAGACCTCGCCCCACCGCTCGAGGCCGACGAGCTGCTCGACGGTCAGCCGGTAGTAGTCGCCCGGCGTGCGCACCAGGCCGGCGTCCATCAGCGCCTGGACCTGCAGCTCCCCCAGGCCCTCGATGTCCATCGCCCCCTGGCTGACGAAATGCTTCATCAGCTGCCAGCGGCGCGCCGGACACTCGCGGTTGGGGCACCTGGTGAAGACCCCCTCGTCCTTGACGGTCGGCGTGTCGCAGGACGGGCACCGCGCCGGCGGCCGCGGCGGCGGCGAGCGGTCGGGGCGCTCGACGGCGTGCGGGGCGGGCGAGACGATCTGCGGGATCACGTCGCCCGCCCGCAGGACGATGACCTCGTCGCCCTCGCGGATGTCCTTGCGGGCCAGGTCCTCCTCGTTGTGCAGCGTCGCCAGCTTGACCGTCACGCCGCCGACATGGACGGGCTCCAGGGCGCCGAAAGGATGCAGGTCGCCGAACTTGCCGACGTTCCACATGATCCGCTCGAGGGTCGTGACCTTCGTGGTCGGCGGGAACTTCCAGGCGACCGCCCAGCGCGGATCGCGCCCGACGACGCCCAGCCGCCGCTGGAGCTCGTAGTCGTCGACCTTGACCACCACGCCGTCGATCTCGAAGGTGAGCGAGCCGCGGCGGTCGAGCCAATCCAGGCACTGGGCGACGACCTCCTCCTCCGTGGCCAGCCGCCTGACCCCTTCGTTGACGGGGAAGCCGCGGTCCTTCAGCCACATCAGCGACTCCCAGTGGCCGGAGAAGCGGATCCCGTCGGTCGCGCCGATCCCGTAGGCCCACAGCGACAGCGGGCGGTCCCGGGCCAGCCTCGGGTCGAGCTGGCGGATCGTGCCCGCCGCGGCGTTGCGCGGGTTCATGAACGTCGACAACCCCGCCTCGGCGCGGCGCTCGTTGAGCGCGGCGAAGTCCGGCAGCGACATGTAGACCTCGCCGCGGACCTCGATCAGCGCCGGCGGGTCGGGCGTGTCGAGGCGCAGCGGGATCGTCGGGATGGTCCGCAGGTTGTGGGTGACGTCCTCGCCGACCTCGCCGTTGCCGCGCGTCGCGCCGCGGACGAACGAGCCGTGCTCGTAGAGCAGCGAGATGGCCAGGCCGTCGATCTTGGGCTCGGCGACGTAGTCGAACTCGACGTCCTCGATGCCCTCCCGCGCCAGGTGCGCGCGCATCCGCGCGACCCAGGCCCGCAGCTCCTCCTCGCTGCGCACGTTGGCCAGCGAGAACATAGGCTGGAGATGCGTGACCTTCTCGAGCGAGCCGACGGGCTCGCCGCCGATCCGCTGGGTGGGCGAGTCCGGGGTGACGAGCTCGGGATGCTCGGCCTCGATGCGCCGCAGCTCGTCGAGCAGCGCGTCGTAGTCGTCGTCGCCGATCTCCGGATCGTCGAGGACGTAGTAGCGGTGGCCGTGGTGCTCGAGCTCGCGGCGCAGCTGCGCGGCACGCTTCGCCGCCGAGGTCACCCCTCCTCGACCTCCTCCACGGCGGGCTCGAGCAGGCGGGCGAGGTCGCGCTTGGCCAGCGCGTCGATCCCCCGCATGTCGGTCAGGTCGAAGTGGATCGGCGTCACGGCGATGCGGCCCGCGGCGACGGCCGCCAGATCCGTCCCCTCCTCGTCGTGGAAGCCCGGGTCCGCACCGTAGATCCAGTAGCGACGCCGGTTCTCGCTCTCCGTGTGGAGCTTGAGCTCGTCGCGGTAGATGCGCTTGCCCAGGCGGGTGACCTCGACCCCGGACGGATCCCCGGCAGGGACGTTGACGTTGAGCAGCGTGCCGTCGGGCAACGGCACGTCGGCGAGCTCCTCGACGACGCGCGCGACGAAGCCGGCCGCGTGGGAGAAGTCGAACTGGCTGCCCAGGCGGAAGTCCATCTCGCGCGCCGCCGACTGCTGGGAGACCGCGATCGACGGCAGGCCCAGGACCACGCCCTCCAGGGCCGCCGCCACGGTGCCCGAGTAGGTGATGTCGTCGCCCAGGTTCGCGCCGTGGTTGATGCCGCTGACGATCACCTCGGCCTCGAAGCCCTCGATCAGCCCCAGCCGGGCGAGCCGCACGCAGTCGACGGGTGTGCCGTCCGTCGCATAGCCCACCGTCCCGTCGCCGAAGTCGACCTCCTCGATCCACAGCGGCCGGCGCGTGGTGATCGACCGCGCCATCGCCGAGCGATTGCCGTCCGGGGCGATGACGGCGAGCTCGACGTCCTCGATGCCCAGCAGTGCCCTGCGCAGCGCCTGGAGGCCATCGGCCTGGATGCCGTCGTCGTTGGTCAGGAGCACCCTCACGCGAGGAGTGAGTCTAGGGTTGGACCATGCTGCGGGCAGCCGGACAGCCGCTGTGCGGCTACCGCTTCCCGCTGACCGCAACCGCCTGGTAGAAGGTGCCGCGGTTGTCGAACGGCTGCGGTGGGATCGAGATGGCGCCGGCGCTAGTCGGCACGATCTGGTCACAGCCCGCTGGCGTGGTGACCGGGCAGGTGACCGACAGCTTCCAGCCGGCGGTCGACGCTCCGTACTTCGCCGACAGCGTGGCACCCGCTGCGTCGAGCGTGCGCACCAGCAGCGCGCGGCAGCGGGAGAGCGAGCCGGCGCCGCAGTAGGTCCGAGAGAACCGGCCTCTGACGGGGCGGTGCAGGACCTGGCGCAGGTCCTTCTGGACGTCCATCTCGAAGCCGGCGAAGAACCCGTTGCCGCTGCCGTCGCGGATGCCGTCGGGCTGGATCGAGTTGAACTCGCGCGAGACGAAGTCCAGCAGCGGCTTGCCCAGTGCGGGCTGGAACTCGGCGCGGACCGCCTGCGGCC
>JAWVFY010000230.1:0-5577 GCA_033855575.1 Solirubrobacteraceae bacterium | reverse complement strand
TGCGCGCTGTCGGCCTTCGACATCGAGGCCCAGCTGGCGCAGTCGGCCCGCCACGTCGCGCGCGCCTCGATCTACCGGATCCTCGAGGAGCTCGAGCGGCTCAGGCTCGTCGCGCGCATCGAGGTCGGCGACGGCGTCGCGCGCTTCGAGCCGATCGATCCCGACGGCCACCATCACCATCATTTCGTCTGCGACGACTGCGGCGAGCTGCTGCCGTTCGCCGACCCCGAGCTCGAGCGTGTCCTCGATCGCGTCGCCCAGCGACTGTCGTTCGAGGTGGGCGAGCACGACATCACCCTTCGCGGCTCCTGCGGGCGCTGTCACCGCCCTGACCGTCAGCTGCCACCGGGCGCCGGCGCGATCTCGCCGCGGCCGGCCTGATCGAGGTCGGCCGGCAGCGCGACACGCGCGCGGCGGGCCAGAACGGCCAGGCCGGTGCGCCACTCGATGATCGCCGCCCGCTGCGTCGCCTGCGTGTCAGGCAGGCGATCGAGCTGGCGGTCCGCCAGGCCCGCGGCCAGCGCGCTGAGGTAGGCGTCCTCGAGGATGTAGGTGTGCGCATAGGTGGCGTGGAGCCTGCGCAGGGAGGGCGCAGCCGGAGCGATCGCCGCGATGTCGACCGCGTAGGCAGCGAACCTCCGCTCGAGCATGCCCATTCGCCGGCTGGCCCCGGCCGGCGAGCTGCGCCCGAGGCGGGCATCGCGGAGGATCGGATCGGCGCGATCGAGGAGCCGGTTGACCGCGAGGCGGATCGGCTCGACCTGGCGCAGGTAGGCGCGGATCGCGGGCCCGGTCGGCTGCGCCAGGTCGAGCCGGCGATCCGATCCGCACCCCGCGAGCGCGGCGATCCTCGCCCCGGCCCGCAGGGCCGGGCCGCGGCGCGTTGCGGACGTCACTCAGTAGCCGTAGCCGCCACCGCCCGAGGACGCGGGAGCCGGCGAGGACGAGGACGAGGAGGACCCGGCGCTCGTGCTGGCGCTGGCCTTGGTCGTCGCCGCCGCCCAGGTGCCGACGTCCTTGATGCCCTGGCCGTTGGCGTCGCCGGGCTTGTCCTGGGCGAACGTGTAGAGCGGCAGGCCCTTGAAGGTGACCTGCATGGTCCCGTCGGGGCGCTTGATCGTTCCCAGCGAGCCGACGCTGCCGCTGGGCGCGCCAGCCGACGCGGTCAGCGGATGCCAGGCGCCCAGACAGGCGGCGCTCGTGCAGATCCACTTGCCGGCGTGCTCGGCGCTGAGGTGGTAGAGGGTCAGGCCATGGTCATCGACGAGGACCGTGGCGCCGAGCGTGGAGTTCGACGCCGTCTTGACGAGCGACGCGCTCGCGGAGGGCGACGTGCCGCCGGATCCCGACGCGGTGTTCGAGGCGGGCTTCGAGCTGCTCCCGCAGGCCGCCAGCAGCAGCGATGCCGCAACCGCGGGGACGAGGTACTTGGAGAGGTGACGCATTGGGGTGCTCCTGTGGTGGATTCGCGGCCGGCTGTCGTGGCCGCCATTACCTCCAAGGACCGCATCGGGCCCGCGATCCTTCCGGGCGGGTGCGTCAGGGGCGCGCTTCGCGATCGCCGCGCAGCTTGTGCGCGACCCACAGCGGGAGCGTCGACAGGGTGGGATGCTTGCCGGTGTTGGACCGGTCCTCGCGGTTGAACGCCCGCGCGTAGCGCGTGGCGTCTTCGGCGCTCGGATAGGTCTTCTCGCCGCCCGGCAGACCGCACCGCTCGCAGGCCCAGCGCATGGTCGCTCCGTCGGCTTCGAAGCGGTGGCGATGACCGAACGTGCGACAGCGAACCACGCCGCGAACGTACCCGATTGCGACAACGCCACCCCCGGGTATCAGGGGCTTCCATGAGCGCGAACGCTGCCACGATCGAAACGCGCATCCCCGCCCGCCTGGACCGCCTGCCGTGGGGACGCTTCCACTGGATGGTCATCATCGGCCTGGGGACCGTTTGGATCCTCGACGGCCTCGAGGTCACGATGGTCGGCAATGTCGGCTCTCGGCTGACCGAGAGCGGCGCCGGCCTGCAGCTGAACCCCAGCCTGCTCGGGAGCGCCGCGGCGTGCTACGTCGCCGGCGCCTGCGTCGGTGCGCTGTTCTTTGGCCAGCTCACCGATCGCTTCGGCCGCAAGAAGCTGTTCCTGATCACGCTGCTGGTGTACATCGTGGCCACGGTGGTGGGCGCGTTCTCGTTCGCGCCGTGGTTCTTCTTCGTGACGCGCTTCTTCACCGGGGCGGGCATCGGCGGCGAGTACGCCGCGATCAACTCCGCCATCGACGAGCTGATCCCCGCACGCGTGCGCGGCCGCGTGGACCTGATCATCAACGGGACCTACTGGGCCGGCGCGGCCATCGGCTCCTTCGCCGCCCTGTTCTTCCTCAACGAGAGCCTCTTCGCGGCCAACCTGGGCTGGCGCCTGGCCTTTGGCGTCGGTGCCGTCCTCGGGCTGGGCATCCTGATCGTGCGCCGCCACGTCCCCGAGAGCCCGCGCTGGCTGTTCATCCACGGCCGCGAGGAGGAGGCCGAGGAGATCGTCAGGGGGATCGAGGCCCGCGTGGCCGAGGAGACCGGCCAGGAGCTCGCCCAGCCCGACCAGAGCATCCGCGTCCGCCAGCGGGAGGTCATTCCGTTCCGCGAGATCGCCCGGGTCGCGTTCAAGGCCTACCCCAAGCGGACGATCCTGGGCCTGTCGCTGTTCGTCGGGCAGGCGTTCATCTACAACGCGATCACCTTCGACCTCGGCACGCTGTTCAACAAGTTCTACGGCGTGGCGTCGGGCGACGTGCCCTACTTCTTCGCGGTCTTCGCCGTCGGCAACCTGCTCGGGCCGCTCCTGCTCGGCCGTCTCTTCGACACCGTCGGGCGCAAGCCGATGATCGCCGGCTGCTACCTGATCTCGGCGGTGGCGGCCGCCGTGCTGGCCTTCCTCGTGACCCAGCACTCGCTGTCGCAGTACGGGTTCCTCGCGTTCATCACCGGGCTGTTCTTCATCGCCTCGGCGGGTGCGAGCGCGGCCTACCTGACGGTGAGCGAGATCTTCCCGATGGAGACCCGCGCGCTGGCCATCGCATTCTTCTACGCGGTGGGTACGGCCATCGGCGGAATCACGGGGCCACTGGTCTTCGGTCACCTGATCAGCAGCGGCAAGACCGACGAGCTGGCGTACGGCTTCATCGCCGGTGCGGTCGTGATGGCGATCGGCGGCATCGCTGAGCTGTTCTTCGGTGTGCGCGCGGAGGGCCGGTCGCTGGAGGACATCGCCAAGCCGATGACGGCCGAGGACGTCGAGGAAGGGCGTCCCGAGCGCATCACCCGGCGCGTCGAGCACCGCGAGCTGCGCGAGCAGCGCGGGCCGCGGCGCTTTGCCCCGGGCCGTGGCGCGGTGGCCCGCGACGAGCCGGGCCGCTTCGAGCGCACGCTCGACGACGAGATCGCCGCGATCGCCCGCGCCGTCGCGGAGCACGGCACGCTGGACCGCCAGCAGATCGCCGATGCCGTCGGCGCGCGTCGCTGGGGGCCGGGCCGCTTCGCCGAAGCGCTGCGCGCCGCGGCCCGCGAGGGCCAGATCGAGCAGCTCTCGCCGGCCCGGTACGCGACACCGGTGCCGCGCGTCGCCCCGCCAGGCGACCGTTCGCACCGCGGCGGGTAGCCGAGGAGTCGTTCGGCCCCAAAAACCATGTGTCCAGAAGCAGGTGACCGAAGCTCAAGGGCCTGCACAATGCGTCGATACGGACAAGGCGCGGCTTTGGACGAGCCGCCATCTCAAGGAGGAAACCTTCGGCATGACGCTGACCCTGTCTCATCTGGCCTGGCGCCCTCGGGCGATCCTGGCCATGCTGGCAGCGGTCATCCTCGCCGGAGCTGCATTCCTCCTGCACGCGGCGCCCGCGCCCCGCGCATCGGTCTCCTCCGGCTTGCCGTCCTCCTCTGCGGCGTCGGGCTCCCTGGCCGACATCGCCCGGAACGACCCCACCCGTCCAGTGGAGGTCATCGTCCAGTTCGCCGGGCCTGCACGATTCGCCGACGGCCGCACCCTCCTTGCGGCCAACGGCGCGAAGGTCACGCGCGACCTGCACATCATCGACGCCTACGGCGTGCGGATGAGCGCAGGCGCGGCACAGCGTCTCGGCGGCAATCCCGCGGTGAAGTCCGTGACGCTCAACGCGGTCGTCAAGCCGTCCGGGGCTGGCATCACACCTGACGGATCGAGCAACGTCTGGGGCCGCAAGGACTGCGGCGGCCGGTCGCCGTCGTGGCTGACCAGCGACGTCTGCACCCTGCGCACCTCCTACCTGCAGTCGACCCGCACGCAGAAGCTGTGGGACGCTGCCGGCCCGGCGGGCGGTGGCCAGGGCGTGACCGTCGCGGTCATCGACACCGGCGTCGCCGGCGGTCTGCCCGACTTCCGTACGTCGCCGAGCAACGCCGCGTCTCGGGTCATCGCGTCGGTGGTCACCAACCCCGACGCCACGACCGAGGACGACCTCTACGGGCACGGCACGCACGTGGCCGGCCTGATCGCCGGCAACGGCTCGCTCCGCGACGCCGGCGATCCCCTGCGCGGCCAGTACGTCGGCGCTGCGCCCCGCGCCAACCTGGTCTCCGTCAAGGTCTCTGACGACCAGGGCGCGACGTCGCTGATCGACGTGATCTACGGGCTGCAGTTCGCCATCGATCACCAGAGCCAGTACGACATCAGGGTCATCAACCTCTCGCTGAACTCCGACACTCCCGGGTCCGCCGCAACCGACCCGCTCGACGCCGCCGTCGAGTCAGCCTGGATGCACGGCATCGTCGTCGTCGCCGCTGCCGGCAACCGCGGCACCGCGAGCGACGCGGTCAGCTACGCGCCCGGCAACGACCCCTACGTGATCACGGTGGGCTCCGTCGACGACCAGGGCACCAAGCGGACGTCTGACGACGAGGTCACCGACTGGTCCAGTCGCGGGGTCACCCAGGACGGGATCGCCAAGCCCGACGTCGTGGCTCCCGGCGCGCACATGGTCGCCCCGTACGCCCCAAACAGCGCCTTCGGAACCGCCTGCCCGGCGTGCATCGTCGACGGTCAGTACTTCCGGGTCGGCGGGACCTCGATGTCCACCGCCGTCGTCTCGGGCATCGTCGCCGACCTGATCGAGCTGCACCCGACGTGGACCCCCGACCAGGTCAAGGGCGCCCTGACCCACCAGTTGCGCACCGTCGCCGGCGGCGCCGGCGAGGTCGACGCCCAGCGCGCGACCCAGGCCACGCGCCGCGATCTGGTCGCCAACGTGGGGCTGACCCCCAACACCCTCCTCGACCCGGCCACCGGCGACATCGACTACACCCGCGCGAGCTGGAGCCGCGCCTCCTGGAGCAAGGTCGAGGGCGACCGCGCCTCCTGGAGCCGCGCCTCGTGGAGCCGCGCGAGCTGGAGCCGGGCGTCCTGGAGCTGCGACTGCGAGGTCGCGGTCACCGGCGACGAGCTGACCAACGACGTAGAGGCCGACCGCGCTTCCTGGAGCCGGGCCTCCTGGAGCCGCGCTTCCTGGAGCCGCGCTTCCTGGAGCCGCGCGAGCTGGTCGGCCAGCTTCACGAAGTAG
>JAWVFY010000229.1:0-3234 GCA_033855575.1 Solirubrobacteraceae bacterium | reverse complement strand
CGGTCTTGAGCTCGTGCAGCCGGCGCAGGCTCGGGCTCGTCTCGGCGACGTCGAGGTACTGGCCGCCGACCATGCCGGTCACTCCGGTGGCCGCGGCCAGCTCGGCGACCGCGGCGAGGACGCGCGCCGGCTCGCCGGCCTGCGCGGAGAGCACGTGGCGGAAGGCTTCGGCGTAGAGCCCGTCGCCGGCCAGGATCGCCACGTCCTCGCCGAACGCCTTGTGGTTGGTCGGCCGCCCGCGGCGCAGATCGTCGTCGTCCATTGCCGGCAGGTCGTCGTGGATCAGCGAGTAGGTGTGGATGAGCTCGAGCGCGGCGGCCAGGGGCAGGACGTCGTCCTCGGGACGGCCGACGGCCCGGGCGGTGGCCAGCGCCAGGACGGGCCGGATCCGCTTACCGCCGGCCAGCAGCGAGTAGCGCATGGCGCTCTCCAGCCCCACCGTCGCGGCCTCCGCCGAGAAGCGGAGCCCGTCGAGGTAGGCCTCGACGCGCTCGCGCAGGTGGTCGGGATAGTCGGCCATCGGCGGGACGCTAGTGATGGCCGGTAACCAAGGAGGTTGAACCTTTGCGGTCCATGGTGTGGACTACGGCCGCCGCGATGCCCACAGATCATCCCTCAACATCTGCTGAGCGGCTTCGCCGGCGCTCCATCCGCATCGCGATCCTGTTCCTGGTCTTCATGGGCCTGGCCCTCGGGGTGGGCGCCTGGCAGCTCGCCCGGTCCCAGTCCCAGGACCGCGCCGGGCTGCGCTCGCGCTTCGCCAGCCGGGCGACGGTCACCGCCGGCGTGCTGGACTCCCTCTTCGGGGTGGCGTTCCAGCAGTCCGCCGCGCAGACGACCAAGCCGTTCAGGGGCAAGGTCACCACCGCGAGCCTCGTCGCCTATGCCAAGCAGACGCAGGTGGTCTACGTGGCCGTCATCACGGCCCAGGGCCGGATCATCGCGGCGTCCCCGGGGGCGCCGGCGGCACCGGGCCGCAGCATCATCGCCTCGGCGCTGAAGTCAGGCTTCGCCCTGGGCGACATCAGCCGTAACGGCCAGACGCCGGTGGTCGAGACTGCACTCCAGTTCAAGGGAAGCGGCGGAGGCCTGCGCCTACTCGTCAGTGGCTCGCCCGGACTGCTGTTCACCGCGTTCCTCTCGGGATCTCTGAAGCCCCTGACGCCGACCGACCAGGGCGCCGCCTACGTGCTCGACGGCCACGGCGCGGTCCTGGGCAGCGTCGGCCCGGGGCGCGGCCGCGTGGCACCGCCCGTCCCGGCGCTGGTGCGCGCGGTGGCCGCCGGCCACACGTCGGGCTTCTACACCAACGGGCGCAACAGCTACTTCGCCTCGGCCGCGCAGCCCCACACCCACTGGCACGTCGTCGTCACCGAGCCCACCAGCGTGCTCTACAAGACCGCCAGCGGCGTCGGGCGCTGGCTGCCGTGGGTCATCCTCGGCTTCCTCGCGCTCGCCCTGCTGAGCATCGGGCTGCTGATGCGCCGGGCGATCGAGGCGGGCGCGCGGATCGCCGAGGTCAACGCCCAGCTGGAGACCAGCCAGGACCGCCTGCGTGACCGTGCCTTCGAGCTGCAGGCGACCAACGCCGAGCTCCAGCGGTCGAACTCCGACCTCGAGCAGTTCGCCTATGTCGCCTCGCACGACCTGTCGGCCCCGCTGCGCGCGGTGGCCGGCTTCAGCCAGCTGCTCGGCGTCCGCTACCGCGGGCGCCTGGACTCCGACGCCGACGAGTTCATCCGCCACATGCAGGACGGCGTCGACCGCATGCAGCGGATCATCGACGACCTGCTGGCCTACTCGCGCGTCGACCGCAGCGGCCTGCAGTCCGAGCGGATCGACCTCGACGCGATCTTCGAGGAGGTTCTCCACGGCCTCGGCCCCGACATCGCCGAGCGCGACGCCGAGGTGACCAGCGATCCGCTCGGAATGGCCTGTGGCGAGCCGGGCCAGCTCTCCCAGGTGCTGCAGAACCTGGTCGCCAACGGGATCAAGTTCACTGCGCCCGGCGTCCGGCCGGCGGTCCACGTCTCGGCCCAGCGCGCCGATGGCCGGGTGCGGATCAGCGTCCGCGACAACGGGATCGGGGTCGACCCCGATCACATCGAGCAGATCTTCAAGATGTTCCAGCGCCTGCACGCCAGCCAGGACTATCCGGGGACGGGGATCGGCCTGGCGATCGCCAACAAGATCGTTGATCGCCACGGCGGCGAGATCACGCTCGCGCCCGCGGACGGCGGCGGGACCGTCTTCACGTTCGACATCCCCGCCGAGATGTCCGCCTGATGCGGATCCTGCTCGTCGAGGACATCAGCTCTGACGCGCTGCTGCTCTACGAGGCGCTGCGCGACGCCGGCCTCGGCGAGGACCTGGTGCTCGCCCACGACGGCCAGGAGGCCCTCGACCTGCTCCACGGTGGCACGCCGCTGCCGCAGCTCGTGCTGCTCGACCTCAACCTGCCGCGCGTCAGCGGCCACCAGGTCCTCGACGAGATCCGCGGCGACCCGCGGCTGCACGAGCTCCCGGTCGTCGTGCTGACGACGTCGCTCTCCCCGGCCGACGTCTCCTTTGCCTACAGCCACCTGGCCAACGCCTACGTCCGCAAGCCCAACGGGTTCGAGGCGCTGGCGGGCGTGGCTCGGGCGATCCGTGACTTCTGGGTGCGTTCGGCGACGCTGCCCAGCGCCTACCCGGCCGCCTAGAGCAGCGAGTCCTGGCCCGGCAGCGGCTCGTGGGCCGCGGCGCGGGCCAGCCGCTCGAGTTCAGCCGCGGCCTGGGAGGCCAGCGACGCGCAGTCCTCCACCAGCGTGGCGGCCGCGTCGGAGCTCAGATCGCCGGACCGCAGTTGCTCGGCGGCGCGATCGAGGCGCGCGACGAGGTCATCGAGAGAGTGCTCAGCCATGAGGTGCGCCATTGTCCTGCATCTCGCGCAGCGCAGCGGCGAGGATCCCGTTGACGAACCCCGGTGCCTCCGCCCCGCAGAACTCCTTGGCGGTCTCCACGGCCTCGTCGATGGCGCCCTCCGGCGGGATCGGCGTCTCGCCCGGTGCCACGTCGGGGTGGCGCATCTCGAGCAGCGCGACGCGCATGATCGCTTTCTCCAGCGGGGCGATCCGGCTCAGCGCCCAGCCCTTGGCGTGCCCGGCGATGATCTCGTCGAGCTCCTCCTTGTAGTCCTCGGCCGCGTAGGCCAGCGCGGACGTGAAGGTCGAGGCGTCACGGCCCAGCAGGACG
>JAWVFY010000228.1:0-5155 GCA_033855575.1 Solirubrobacteraceae bacterium | reverse complement strand
GAGGCCTTCGAGGACGAGATCGCCAAGCTCCCGCAGCAGGAGATCCACGCCGACATCATCCACACGGGCGTCGGCGGGATCACCGAGTCCGACGTCATGCTGGCGTCGGCGTCCGACGCCGTCGTGCTCGGCTTCAACGTCCGCCCGGTGGGCGACGCCGCGGCGGTTGCCGAGCGTGAGGGTGTGGAGATCCGGACCTACTCGGTCATCTACCGCGCGATCGACGACCTGCGCGCCGCGATGGAGGGCCTGCTCGAGCCCGAAGAGGTCGAGGAGACGATCGGCACGGTCGAGGTCCGCCAGATCTTCCGCGCCTCGCGCCTGGGCAACATCGCTGGCTCCTACGTGACCGACGGCGTGGTGCGGCGCGGTGCCAAGGTCCGCGTCGTGCGCGACGGCACGGTCATCTACGACACGACCGTGGCCAGCCTGCGCCGTGTCAACGAGGACGCCCGCGAGGTCGCGGCAGGCTTCGAGTGCGGCATCGTGCTCGAGAACTTCCAGGACGTCAAGGAAGGCGACGTCCTCGAGGTGTACGAGACCCGAAAGGTCGAGCGCGAGCTCACGGTCTAGGGCGGCGCGGAGATAGCATGACCGACCGCATGCGCCGCGTGAACGAGGCGATGCGTGAAGTGCTCAGTGACGCGCTGACACGAGATCTGAAGGACCCGCGCGTCGGATTCGTCACCGTGACCGCCGTCGAGACCACCCCAGACCTCCGCCACGCCCGGGTGTACGTCAGCGTCCTGGGCACCGCGGAGGAGCGCGACGCGTCCGTCGCCGGGCTCCAGTCCGCCCACGGCTACCTGCAGGGGCGAGTCGCCGCCGAGCTGCGGCTCAAGCACACACCGCAGCTGAGCTTCGAGGAGGACGACACCGCGCGCCGCGCGGACCGCATCGAGCGCCTGCTGGGCGAAGCCGGGAGCGGCGCGGCGTGAGCCCTGAGGGGCCGCAGGCCGGCGTGACCACCGACCCTCGGGCGCGCACGCTCGAGGAGATCCGCGCCGGCGAGCGTTTCCTGCTCGTCACACACGAGCACCCCGACGGCGATGCGCTCGGCTCGCTGATCGCGATCCACGCGGTGCTCTCGGCGCTCGGCAAGGACTCGCTGATGTTCATCGCGGCCGAGGACCTCCCGCTGCCGCTGGAGTACCGCTTCTTCGACATCGACGGAGTCGTCTCGGCGGTCCCCGGCGACGTCGCGGCGCGCACGATGATCTTCCTGGACTGCGGCAACATCGACCGCACCCCGCTGGGCGCGCTCAAGCACGACGGCTCGCACGTGCTCAACGTCGATCACCACCACGACAACACGCTGTTCGGCGACGTCGACCTGGTCGTGCCCGAGGCGTCGTGCACCGCCGAGATCGTCTGGGACCTCATGCACGAGCTCGGCGTGCGGCCGACCCGCGAGATCGCCGAGGCGCTCTACGTCGGGTTGGTCACCGACACCGGCAAGTTCATGTACGAGAACACCGGGCCGCGCGCGCACATCATGGCCGCCGACCTGATCGAGGCGGGCGTCGACACGCACCGCATCTACCGGCGCCTCTACGAGGGCATGCCGTTCGCCAAGCTCGAGCTGCTGGCCCGGGCGCTGGCCCAGGTGCGGCGCTACGACGACGGCCGGCTGACGATGGCCGTCCTCACCCGAGCCGACTTCGAGGCCACCGGGGCCGACGACAGCTTCTCGGAGGGCGTCATCGACCACCTGCGCTCGGTGGAGGGGACCAAGGTCGCCGCGCTCGCACGCGAACGGGCGGGGTCGGACCCCGCCCATCCGACCAAGAAGGTCTCGCTGCGGTCGACCGATGGCGAGGTCGACGTCTCGGCGATCGCACGGGCCGCGGGCGGCGGCGGCCATCGCCAGGCCGCCGGCTTCACGACCGAGATGGCCGTCGACGAGCTGCTCGAGTTCCTGCGCGCGCAGATGGCCGTACAGCTCGGGTAAGCCCTACAGCGCGCCCTACACCGCGGGGACGGCGCCGCCCCGTCGCGTCTCCGTACGCAGCCGCAGGGCGCCGCCGATGGCGCCGAAGAGCGCGCCGAGGATCGTCGTGACGATCACCAGCACGCCGTGCGGGTGCGGCAGGGTCGCCTTGGCCTGCTGGCTGAAGAGCGAGTGCGCCAGCAGGATCGCCATCCCGAACAGCAGCCCTCCGCAGACGCCGCGGACGAAGCCCTGGTCGCTGCCGCGGTGGTCGAAGCCGGCGGCGATCCCGCCGAGTACGCCGAGGATCGAGAGGACGGCGTAGGCCGCGGCGCTCTGTCCCAGCATGTAGCCCGTCAGCAGCCCGTAGGCCACCGGGAGCACGACCGCGAGGGCCAGCTGGAGAGGAAACGAGCGCTCGAGCAGCAGCGGTGGGAGAGGCATGGCGCAACGGTACTTCGACACCGCGCGCGATGTCGCACTATGGTCCGCGGGCATGGGGAGGTTGGTGGCCATCGTGCTGCTGGTGGCGGCTGCGGGCATCGCGGTCATCGCCGTCAACGGCCCGGGCAAGGACAAGCCGGTCACGGACCGGCTGACGCCGGTGCGCGAGTCCTCGCACGTCACCACCGTGCGCGCTGACGGCAGCGTCGTGACGCCGGGCGAGCCGGTGTCGGCCCGCGCCCCGGTCGGGGCCACCGTGGTGATGCGCAACCTCGCGTTCGCGCCGTCGGTGGTCCGGGTTCGCGCCGGCCAGTCGGTGCGCTTCGTCAACCACGACGACGTCGCGCACACCGTCCTGCAGAACGTCGGCGCCCGCAGCGGTGAGCTCCCGCTGTTCGAGTCGGGCCGGATCGTGCCCGGGCGCACGTTCACCTGGATCGCCCAGGTCCCCGGCACCTACCGCTACATCTGCACGCTGCACCCGAGCGTGATGAGCGGCCGGATCGTCGTCAGCGGCAGCAACGCGTAGCCTGCCGGCCGTCCATGGACGGCGTGCTGCTCTGCGACAAGCCCGCGGGACCGACGTCGCACGACATCGTCGCCGCGGCCCGCCGCGCCGTGCGCGAGGCCACCGGCGGGGGCAGGCCGCGCGTCGGCCACGCGGGCACCCTGGACCCGTTCGCCACCGGCCTTCTGCTCGTCCTCGTCGGCCGTGCGACGCGCGTGCAGCGCTTCCTGATGGCGCTGCCCAAGACCTACGAGGTCGTCGCGCGCTTCGGCGCGGTCTCGACCACGGGCGACCCGGAGGGCGAGATCACCGAGACCGGCATCGTGCCCGAGGGCGATCTCGCGCTGCCGCTCGGCGAGATCCGCCAGCGCCCGCCCGCGTTCTCGGCGGTCAAGGTCGCCGGGCGGCGGGCCTACGAGCTCGCGCGGGCGGGGGAGACGGTCGAGCTGGCCGAGCGGACCGTGACCCTCCACGCCTTCGAGGAGCGCTGGCGCGACGGCGCCCGGCGCGGCTTCCGGATCGAGTGCTCGTCGGGAACCTATGTGCGCAGCCTGATCGCCGACCTCGGCGACGCCTACTGCCAGGAGCTGCGGCGGACGGCGATCGGGCCGTTCTCGGTCACCGAGGCCGGCCCGCCGGACGACCTCGACCGGCTGCGGACCCTCGACAGCGCGCTGGGCTTCCTGCCCCGTGTCGCGCTCGATGCCGACGAAGCTCGCGCGGCGGCCCACGGCCGGGCGGTCCCCGGCACGGCGGCCGGCCCCGCGCTGCTGGCCGACGGCGACGGTGCGATCGCCATCGCCGAGCCGCGCGAGGACGGCACGCTCAAGCCGGTTGTGGGGTTTCGCGGTTAGACGTTCTTAGAGCTCAGCCCAGGCGAAGTCCGCCGACGGCTTCAGCCCGTCGTTGCCGCAGCCCAGGAAGATGCGTGAGAACGCGAGCCCCGCACCGAGGGTCGGCGGGTTGCCGTTGACCCCGGAGATCAGGAACGGCGTCACCAGCGGGAACGTGGTCAGCGGCGCGTACCAGCGCTCGGTCTGGGTCACGACCGTGCCCGACACCACGCCGGTGAACGTGACCCTGACGAGCAGGTTCAGGTTCCGCACGAGCAGCGTCTTGTCGCACAGGCCCAGGGTGTCCGACGTCCCAGCCCCGGCGAACTCGACGGTCGTCGGCTCGGGCGGGTTGAACGGCGACGACAGGTTGACCTGAAGCGGACAGCTCCCGCTTCCGTTCACCCGCCACGCCGTCTGCGTGGTCGTGGAGCTCACCCGGTCGACGAAGACCCGTCCCGATCCGGTGCAGCCGACCAGCTTCGTGGCGCCGGCCGAGCTCACCCCCAGACCAGCCAGCGCAATCGTGCTCATCGCGCTTACTACCAGTATCCGTCGGCAATGCCTCATCGCTCTCTCCCGTGAGTCGAGGCCCCGACGCCGCCGGTTCCGCTGGCGCCGGGGTGCGGCGAAAGCGATCCCTTGGCCGCGACGGACCGTTTTCCGGCACTCTAGTCTTGGCAGTCCGGCAGCGCAACGCCAGAGCCGCCGCGGTCTGCCTCTCCCTGATCGGTGGCGCGAACGAAGCGCTTGGGCGTCAGGACCGGGCCGGTCCGGGCGCCGACGAGGCGCAGGATGTACGCGTCGCGCGAGTAGCTGTAGCGAAAGAGCGGGCGCAGGGCGTTGAGCGCGGCCTCGTCGACGGCGTGTCGTTTGCGATGAAACCGGTGCGCCATCGCGCCGAAGTATTGCCGGAGAGGCGGGCGGGTAACCCCGGTACCCACACGATCCGCGTTGTGTCCTGTTCGGCGCCGCACTAAGGTCGCGCCGTGCCCCCCGAGCCGAAGTCCCTCCCGTCCCGTCGCTCCCTCGTCAGGCTGGCCGCGGTCGCCGCCGTCATCGCGCTGGGTGCGCAGCCGGCGCACGCCGCCGCGGCCCGCTGGACGCCACTGGGGACCAGCGGCCAGTTGAACATCTCCGACGAGGTCGGGCTGGCCCGGACCGGCGACGGCGCGCTGCACGTCGCGTGGTTCCGCCGCACGCCGGCAGCCTCGTACGACGTGCTGCAGACGCCGGTGACCCCGGCCGGCGCGATCGGCGCGTCGGTGCCGATCGTCACCGGGTGGGCAAGCGTCGAGGGCCCGTCGCTGGTCGCCCAGGGCAGCGCGCTGGCGGCGTTCTTCAGCGGCAGCCAGACCACCACCACGGGCGATCCGTCCGAGGGTCTCGACCTGGCCACCAGCGGCGACGCCGGCCGCACGTGGGCTCTCGCGCCTCGCG
>JAWVFY010000227.1:0-5529 GCA_033855575.1 Solirubrobacteraceae bacterium | reverse complement strand
TCGCGCGCGAGGCCTTGAGGTCCATCGACTCCAGCAGGGCGGGCGCGGTGCCCGCCACACGCTGCGCCGACGGGGCGTCGCGCAGCCCGGTGCGGGGGCAGCGGCGGCCGAGTGCGCGGACCATCGCTCGCTGGATCGCCGCCGCGCGCGGGTAATCGATGAGCTGCTCGGTGACCGCCCAGGCCAGCGCCTCGAACGGCTCGGGCCGGCGCGCGACGCGCAGCCACGGCCGCGCACGGACGCTGGGGCCGATCAGCGGGTCGGCGTGGAAGCGCTCGTAGAACGGCCTCAGGTCGTCATCGACGCCGAGCGCGAAGCGCAGGCGGGCGATGCCCTCCAGCGCGGTCTCGGCGTCCTGCGCCCAGCCTCCGAGCACGACGCGCCCCGGCGCGGGCTGGGCGGCGCGGACGATCACCGGGCGCTCCTCGACGTGCAGGTAGCGCTCCACCACCCCGTTGCGGCAACGGAGGACGCCGTCGGGTGCGTTGCCGGTGGGCAGCCGGACGGGCCATCGCGGGCGGACCTCGCGACGGACCTCGACCAGGTCGCCGTGCGTCAACGGTCGCCGAGGACGTGCACGTCGACCAGGAACGAGCGGCTGGCGACCACCTTGCCGATGGCCTTGCGGCGGCGCCGGGCGGCCTTGCGGGCCTGCCGGCGATGGACCACGGCCACGGTCGCCATCCCCGCGGCCATGCTCGTCACCGCGACTCCGGCGGCCATCGCGGCCGGGGGCAGCGCGCGCCGCGAGGGCTCGATCTCGGTCCGCGGAGGGCCCACGGGCACCAGCTCGGCATCGACGGTCTCGAAGTCCTCCGGCGGCATCGTGGGACCGTACCGCAGACCACGGCGGCCCCCTCCGGATCATCGAGTGGACACTTGGGTCCGCATAGCGGCCCCAACTGTCCACTCGACGCTTCTTCTAGAGGAGGCGCTCGTACATCCGGTAGCGCTTGACGACCACGCCGCCCATCATCTCCATGCCGCGGTTCATGGCCTCGTTGGACTCGAGGATCCAGCCCATCTCGCCACCGTGGATGCGGGGGTGGCGGGCGGCGACGTCGAAGTGCTCGACGTAGAAGGCGGCGGCGACGCCGGTGTGCTGGAACTCGGGCTTGATCCCCAGGAAGCCCACGCGGACGCGGTCCATGATCTTGCGGCGATGCAGCCAATGCCAGGCGAACTTCAGGGCCTTGCCGTTGGCCCGGCGCATAACCGCGCTGAGGTCGGGCACGCTGATCGCCACGCCGACGGTCTCGCCCTCCTTGGTCTCGGCGACCATGAACCAGTCCTTCTCGTAGACGATCTGCATGTCGATCGCGTACTGGTCGAGGTCCTTCTTGCCGTAGGGGACGAAGCCCCAGTTCGTCGCCCAGGCCGCGTTGTAGACCTCGGCGAAGCGGTCCATCTCGGAGCGCAGGTGCCGGCGCGACATGTTGCGCAGCGTGATCCCGTGCTCGCTGGTCACCTTCTCGGCCAGGTCGAACATCACCGGAAGGACCTTGTCGCGGTTCTGGACCTCGAGGTTCCACATGAGCAGGTCCATGGCCTTGGTCAGCCCGGCGCCCTCGGCCAGCCGCTGGTAGTAGGGCGGGTGCCAGGGCTGGCGGATCAGCGCCGGCTTGTCGAAGCCCTCGATGACGATCCCCGACTCCTCGTTCATCGTGAAGTCGCACGGGCCGACCATCCGCTCCATGCCGCGCTCGCGTAGCCACGCCTCGGCGGCGGCCAGCAGGCCCGCCATGATCTCGGGGTCGTCCTCGAGCTCGATGAACCCGAACCAGCCCCACTTGTCGCCGTGGAACTCGTTGTAGGCGTGGTCGATCTGCGCGCTGATGCGCCCGACGACCTGACCGTCGCGGAGCGCCACGAAGAGCTGGGCATCGCCGTGGGTGAAGAACGGGTTCAGGCGCCGGCTCAGATAGGCACGGCGCTCGAGGACGACCGGTGGGCACCATTGTGGCGCGTTAGCATGCAGGCGGAACGGAAGAGACAGGAATGCCGCCCGGTCCCGCCGCGAGGCCACCGCTCTCACCTCGATCGACACGGCGCCTGACCCTACATGCCGACCTCCACCGACGTCTTTGCCAAGGTCCGCGAGCACGAGCGCGCCGAGTTGCTGCGCATGGTGCGCGAGCTCGACGCCCTCCCCTACTTCCGCCAGCTCGAGGGCAAGTCGCTGCCCGTGGTGGCCATGGAGGGCCGCCAGCGGATCATGCTGGGCTCCAACAACTACCTCGGGCTGACCGGCGACGAGCGCGTCATGAAGGGCGCCGAGGACGCGCTGCACACCTACGGCACCGGCCTCACCGGCTCGCGGTTCCTCAACGGCACGATCCCGCTGCACCTCGAGCTCGAGCAGGGCATCGCCGAGTGGATGGGCACCGAGGACGCGCTGGTCTTCACCACCGGGCACCAGGCCAACGTCGGGACGCTGGGAACGATCCTGGGACCGGCCGACACGGTGATCGCCGACTCGGGCGACCACGCCTCGATCCTCGACGGCTGCCTGCTCTCGCGCGCCAAGCTGCGCCCGTTCCGCCACAACCGCCTCGACAAGCTGGCCAAGCAGCTCGAGCGTTCGGACGAGGACGGCGGCGGCGTCCTGGTCGTCGTCGACGGCGTCTTCTCGATGGAGGGCGACGTCGCGCCCCTGCCGGAGATCGTCGAGCTGGTGCGCCGCCACGGCGCGCGGCTGATGGTCGACGAGGCGCACGGCGCGGGCGTCCTCGGCGCCCGCGGCGCGGGCGCCAGCGAGCTGCTGGGCGTCGAGGACGCCGTCGACCTGCGGATGGGGACGTTCTCGAAGTCGCTGGCCTCGTGCGGCGGCTTCATCGCCGGCAGCGCCGAGGTCATCGAGTACCTGCGCTTCTCCAGCCGGGCCTTCATGTTCACCGCCTCGGCGGTGCCGGCAGCCGTCGGCGCGGCAGCGGCGGCGCTGCGAATCGTCCGCTCCGACGAGGGCCGAGAGCTGATGGCCCAGGTCCTGCGCAACGCCGACCACCTCCGCGACGGACTGCGCCAGCGGGGCTTCAAGGTGGTGGAGCATCCGATCGGCACGCCGATCGTGCCCGTCCTCGTCGAGGACGACTGGAAGGCCGCGCTGCTGTGGAAGGCGCTCTACGAGTCGGGGGTCTACGTCAACGTCGCGGTCCACCCGGCGGTCCCCCCGGGCGGCGCGCTGCTGCGGACCAGCGTCATGGCGACGCACGCGCCCGAGACGATCGAGCAAGCGCTCGAGACGTTCTCGGCGGTCAAGGCGGCCTTCGAGTCCGAGCACGGACCGCTGCCGGGCCCCGCCGCGGCCTGAGAACCCTCGGCCGCGGCCCGCAAAGGGCTTGTCCGAATCCTCACAAGACTGCTCTGGGCACAAAACATGCGCTCGGAGCGAACGATTTGCTGACCAGAGGGTTGATCGTTTTCCTCGTGCTGCCGTAGCTTCGTCCAGCGCCAGCGAGGCGCACGAGGAGAGGGCCCGGGAGTCACAGCGGGCCCTGAGATGAACAGGTCCTGCCGGCCGGACGCCGGCACTGGACGAATCTCCCGTGCACCCCGCGCGGCCGCATGCACCCACAACCACATGATGTGCCGCCCGTGGGATGGACGGGCGGCGGGAAGGACGAATTGAATTCCGCAGAAGCGACACTGGCCCCTGCGCCGCAGCACATGCGTGCCCTGGCCCGAGCGAACGAGGTGCGCCTCGCTCGCGCCGAGCTCAAGCGCCGCATCGCCCACGGCGATCTGGCCGTCGCGGAGGTCGTGCTGGCCTCACCCTGGGAGGCGGAGAGCATGACGATCGCCGACCTCCTGATGAGCCAGCGACGCTGGGGGAACACGCGCTGCCGCAAGCTCCTCCAGGGCGTCCCGATGTCCGAGAACAAGAGCGTCGGCTCGATGACCGAGCGCCAGCGGCGCGCGCTGGCTGCGCTGCTCGCCGGCGAGGCCCCGCGCCCCGTCGAAGCCCTCGAGGCCCCCAGGCGCGGCCTGCCGTTCGCGTTCGGCATGGCCTGAGGATCCACCCTGAGGGACCCTCGGCAAGGCGCGGCCTTGTCGAGGGTCCCTCAGGCGGTGGCGATCTCCACCAGGCGGCCGTCGGGGTCACGAAGGTAGATCGAGCGAAAGCGCCCGCGCTCCAGGACGTCGGTCGTCTCCACGCCCCGCGCCCGCAGGTAGTCCACCCAGGCCTCGAGCTCCTCGGGGCTGCCGACGGCCAGCGCGAAGTGGTGCACGCCGCCGGCGCCGGCCGGCGTCTCCTCGAGCTCGGGGTACTCCAGGAACGACACGAGCGAGCCCGCCGCGCCGTCGGCGTTGCCGAACCAGAAGTGGCGCGCGTCGGGGTCGTCGGGGTTGGCCTCCTCGACGACGAGGCCGAGCCCCAGGACGTCGCGGTAGAAGGTCGTGACGGCATCGAGGTCGCGAGTCAGCGCAGTCACGTGGTGCAGCCCGGCGATCCGCATCTGGCGCGGGGGCGGCGGCGCGTCGGGCGGCTCGACGTCGCTCACGCGCGAAACCCCAGGCCGCCCGTCCGGCGCTGAAACGCCCGACGCAGGAGGACGAAGCCGGCGACGAAGACCGCCGCCGCCACGCCGATCTGCGCGGTCCGGGGTGCGCCGGCGACGACCAGGATCACGCCGGCGACGAAGCCGAGGATCAGGCCCAGCAGCGCCGAGTGCGAGCGGAAGCCGGCGAAGTGCTCGCGGGCGGCCAGCTCGGTGGCCGACAGCCCGACGAGGCCAAAGCCGACCGCAAGCAGCCGGGCGTTGCTGCCCGCAAAGCCCACGACCAGGACGACGATCCCCGCCAGCGTGGTCAGCTCGCCGAGCGGGAAGCTGCCCCACGGCGCGGGCGGCCGGTCGGCCGACCGGGCGCGACGCCGCAGCGTGGCCGGCGCGGCGGGCGGTGCGCCTGCGGGCGCCGCCGGAGCAGGCCGCGGCTCGCCCGGAGCGGCCGGTGGCGTCAGGGAGCGCTTGCGGCTGCGACGGCCCATGGTTGCCAGAGGGTAATGCGGCGGGTGGCGGGCTCACCCCGCCCGGCCAACGGGCAGCCGGAGGAGAGCTTGACCTGCCACCACCCCATGAGCATGCCGACGAGGCCGACGCGCGGCCGGACGGCGTAGACGCCGCAGCCCGGCAGGCCGAGCTCGGCGCGGGGCAACCGGACGAAGCGATGGCGGCCGGGCTCGATGTACATCGACTCGAGCAGCAGGCGCGCCCGGCGGCGGCGCTCGGCGATCTCGGTCAGCGCAGCGTGGGCGTCGTGCAGCCGCGCGGCGAGGTCGTCGCGCAGCGCCTCGAGCTCCCCAAGGTCCAGCAACCGCGGGCCGCCCCGGCCGGGAACGGCCACCGCGAGCGCCTCGGTCGGGAAGCCGGTGACGAGCGCATCGGCGAGCCGGCGCTCGAGGCGGGCGATCTGGCCCCGCAGCGAGCGCCGTGCGGCGCCCTCGTCCACGGGGCGCTCCGGCGCCGGCGCGACGGGTGCAGCGAGGTGGTCGGCCAAGAGGACCACGGCGCCAGTCTACTCCGGAACGCC
>JAWVFY010000226.1:0-5188 GCA_033855575.1 Solirubrobacteraceae bacterium | reverse complement strand
GTCGGCCTCGAGCCGTGCCGTCGCCTCGTCGACCGTCAGCAGGCTGAGGTCGACGCCGCCGGCCGAGACGCCGTCGGGGATGATCCGGCCGTCGGCAGCGTGCGCGCTGGGCGCCGCGCAGGCGGCGAGCATCAGGCCCAGTCCGAGCAGTCGGGGCGCGCGCATCGGGCCCGACGGTACCTGCGGCCGGGCCCGCGACCGCGGTGCGCAACGCGGGTTGCAGCCTGGCGCCCCGTCAGGCGGCGAAGTCCAGGAGCAGCCGGACGAGACGGTCGGGCTGCTCGATCTGCGGGCAGTGGCCGCAGCGCTCGAACAGCTCGTAGGAGACCCGATCGCCGAGGACCTCGACGATCCGCCGCGAGCCGCGGCTGGGGACCATGCGGTCGCTCTCCCCCCAGACCAGCAGCACGGGCACCCGCACGGCGTCGAGCCGGAAGGGGAAGCGCAGCTCGCCGACCAGGCGCCGGCCCGTCTCCAGGGAGCGCACGACGGCGCGGCGGTCGCGGTGGTGCCCGGTGAACGCGGCGACGACCTCGCGCGCGGCCGCGCCCGGCCGCGCGAAGGCCAGCTGGCGGTAGGCGATGCCGACAGCGCCGCGCACGACGGCCTCGGGGAGCGGGAGCGGCGAGCTCAGCAGCGCGCGGACCAGCGGCGTGCCCTCGATGAGCCGGAACCACGCCGGGTGCTCGAGCCCGGCGGGCGCGACAGGGACGACCCCGGCCAGCTCGAGCTCGGGGACCTCGGCCAGCCGCAGCGCGACCGCGCCCCCGAGCGAGTTGCCGACGACGACCGGCGCCCGGCCGGTGTCGGACCGCAGCTGACGCACCGCCGCCGCGGCGAACGCATCGAGCTGCGGCAGCACGGCGCCGGGGGCGAGCCGATCGGCGGCTCCGAAGCCGGGCAGGTCCACGGCGAGCGCGTGGCGGCCGGCCCGCGCCAGGCGGTCCAGCACCAGCCGCCAGGTGTCGGCCGAGTCGGCGAAGCCGTGCAGCAACAGCAGCGGGGGGCCGCCGCCCTCCAGCTCGAGCGCGCGGGTCCCGTAGCCGGCCAGCTCGAGGCGGTGCTCGATCAGCGGCTGCATCCTGCCGCCGATGTCTACCGGGTCACCCGGCGGGGGCGGCCTCGGGCGCCTGGTGGCCGACGAAGTCGCGGGGCCGCACGAGGACCACCGCGGCGATCGCGCCGACGAACGCGGCGATCGCGGCGATGAGGAAGAGCTCGTTGAGCGCGCTCGTGTACGAGGTCAGGTAGGCGTGGCGCAGCCCGGCCGGCACCACGGACGGGCTGCCGTTGACCAGCACCTGCGACGGGATGTGCGAGTGGAACTTCGACGCGACGAGATGCTCGAACAGCGCGCCCAGGCCCGCGATGCCCGTGGCGATGCCGACCTGGCGGAACGTGTTGTTGATGCCCGAGGCCATCCCGCTGCGCTGCGGCGCGACGACGCCGACCGCCGTTGTGGCCAGCGACGGGTTGGTGATGCCGATCCCCGCGCCCGAGACGATGAAGCCGGCCAGCAGCGCGGTCCAGCCCGACGCGGCGTCCAGCCGGCCCATCAGCAACAGCCCCACACCGACCAGCCCGAGGCCGAGTCCGAACAGCCAGCGCACGGGGATCCGGGACTGCAGGCGCCCGGACAGCGGCGCGGTGAAGAACGAGACCGCCGTCAGCGGCAGGAAGCGCAGGCCCGTCTCGAGCGGCTTGAGGTGCAGGGTGTTCTGCAGGTACAGCGTGATGTAGAGGAACATCGCGAACATGCCGGCCGAGAGGCAGAACGCCGCGATCGCCGCCCCCGCGAACGCGGGCCGGCGAAACAGCGACAGGTCGAGCATCGGCTTGGACTGACGCGACTCGACCACGACGAAGAGGACCAGCAGGACCGCCGCTCCGATCAGGCAGCCGAGGATCAGCGTGCTCGTCCAGCCCTTGGCGTTGCCGCGCACCAGCGCGAAGACCAGCAGGAACAGGCCGCCGGAGAAGGTGACCAGCCCCGGCCAGTCCACGCCGCCGTGCTCGGGGTCGTTGGACTCGCCCACCTTGGCCAGCGTGATGGCGATGGCGGCGATGCCGATCGGCAGGTTGATCAGGAAGATCGACTGCCAGCTGACGTGTTGGGTCAACGCGCCGCCCACCAGCGGCCCGATCGCCACCGCGGCGCCGATGGTGGCGCCCCAGATGCCGAACGCGGTGCCGCGCTCGGGGCCCCGGAAGGCCTGGGCGAGAAGCGCGAGCGACGTGGCGAACATCGCCGCGCCGCCGATGCCCTGCGCGGCGCGCGCCCAGGTGAGGAAGGCGGGGCTCCTGGCCAGCCCGCACAGCAGCGAGGCCAGCGTGAACAGCGCCAGGCCGACGATGAAGACTCGCTTGCGGCCGAAGAGGTCGGCCAGTGAGCCCGCGGTGAGCAGCAGCGAGGCCAGCGACAGCGCGTAGGCGTCGATGACCCACTGCAGGTCGGTGAACGACGAGCCGAGGTCCTTGGCGATGTCGGGCAGCGCCACGTTGACGATCGTGATGTCGATCAGCAGCATGAACGTCGCCACGCACACGGCGCCCAGGGTCCACCAGCGGCGGTCGTCGTTCGTCATGGAACTCCCTCGGTTAGTGACAACTCAGCCGGGCGCTACGCACCGGCGTGCCAGACTCGACGACGGCCACCCTAGTTCGTCCGCATGCGCGTCTACCTTCCGGCGCATGCTGGTGCGGGAGCTCCAAGACGGCTCAGAGATCGATCAGGTCCTCCTTGTCCGCGAGGTCGAGGCGCGCCAGAAGCGCGACGGCGGCGAGTTCCTCAAGCTCGTGCTCGCCGACCGCAGCGGCACCGTGCCGGCGATGGTCTGGGACGGCGTGGCGCAGTTGCGCGACCTCTGCGTCGCCGGTACGCCCGTGCGCGTGATCGGCCGCTTCGCCGCCCACCCGCGCTACGGCCCGCAGATCACGATCAGGGCGCTGCGCCAGGCCACGCCGGGCTCGTTCGATCTGGTGGACCTTCTCGACGGCCCGCCGCGCTCAGCCGACCAGATGGAGCTCGACCTGCGCGAGCTCGTGGCCACCGTTCGGGACCCGCACATGCGCGCGTTGCTGGACCGCTTCTTCGGCGAGGACACCGCGGCGTGGGCCAGCTACCGCAGCGCTCCGGCGGCCAAGTTCTTCCACCAGGCCTACCGGCACGGCCTGCTCGAGCACTGCCTGTCGGTGGCCCAGGCGGTCGGGGCGATCAGCGCCACGTTCCCGGGCATCGACCGCGACGTCGCGGTGACGGGCGCGCTGCTGCACGACATCGGCAAGCTCGAGGCCTACACGGCCGACCCGACCACGTCGATCGACCTGACCGACGACGGGCGGCTGCAGGGCGAGATCCCGCTGGGCTACTACCGCGTGCGGCGCGAGATCGAGGACCTCGACGGCTTCCCGCCGCAGCTCGCCCGCGCCGTGCTGCACATCGTCCTCAGCCACCACGGCACGCTGGCCCACGGCAGCCCGGTCGTCCCGTGCACGCGCGAGGCGACGCTCGTGCACATGATCGACAACCTCGGCGGTCGCCTGGGGTCGTTCGACCGGCTCGAGAAGGAGCTGGTGCGCGGCCAGGAGTGGTCGTCGTTCGACCGGGCGATCGGATCCGGCGCGTGGTTCGGGCTGCAGCTCGCGGCCGCCCCCGGCGAGGCGCCCGCGCCGGCCGAGGAGCACGAGCAGCGCCAGGCGGCCTAACGGTCCAGGACGTGCCGGGCGATGGCCGCCGCCACCTCGGCGGGGGGCGCCGACTTGGCCAGCAGCAGGTCCACGGGGATCGCGCCGATCTGCTCTCGTGCACGCGAGAGCGGCAGCGCGGTCACCACGGCGAGGGTCGCGTCGCGCGCGATCTCTCGCACCCGCGCCAGCGCCGCGGCGTCGAACTGCGGCATCCACAGATCCACGACGACGGCGTCGGCGTGCTGCGCCAGCCGCTCGGCGTCGGCCCAGGTCTCGCCCAGCTCCGCCACCGTCAGCCCGGCATCGGTCAACAGCGCGCTCATCAGCGTGCGAAAACCCGGCGCGTCGTCGCAGACGATGACTCTCGGTGCCCCTCCCACCGCGCCGCGTTCTACCACGCGCGGCGCGGCGGCGCCGTCAGGGCCCGGCGGTCCGGCGGTCGCGCTCGGCGTCGAGGATGTCGCGCAGCTCGGCGGCGGCCGCGGCGATGCGGTGGATGTACTCCGAGCGCTTCTCGTCGTCGAGCGTGGCGCTCTGGCGCTCGAGCAGGTCGGCGAAGCCGCTGATGACCGTCAGCGGCGTGCGCAGGTCGTGGACGAGGCGGACCAGCTGGTCGTGCGCACCGTCGGCCTCGCTCATCGCTCGTCGCGGTCGGGATCGAGCGCGATCTCGCCGCGCTCGAGGGCGATCGCGATCGCGTGCACGCGGTTGCGGGCCTGCAGCTTGCGGATGACGTTGCGCACGTGGGTGCGCACCGTCTCGACCGAGACGTTGATCTCGTTGCCGATGGCCTCGGCGGTCCGGCCCTCGGCCATCAGGTGCATGATCTCGCGCTCGCGCGGCGAGAGCTGCGGCACGCGGGCGGTGGCCCGGGGCGAGAGCAGGATCCGGTCCAGTCGCGGATCGACGTAGGAGCCGCCTTCGGCGACCCGATCGATGGCCGCGCCGAGCTCCTCCATCGACCCGGCCTTCAGCGCGTAGCCGCGCGCACCGGAGTCCAGGCCCTCGTAGAGCAGCTCTGCGTCGGAGTCGCCCGTGTAGAGGATGACCCCGAGCTGGGGACGGCGGGCGAGCAGCTCGCGCGTCAGCGCAATGCCGCTGCCGTCCGGGAGGCGGATGTCCACGATCGCCACGTCGGGACTCGAGACCTCGAGGAGGTCGAGCGCAGCGGCGACGTTGCCCGCCACGCCGAGGACCTCGTGGCCCGAGTTGGTGAGCATGACCTCGAGGCCCTCGCGGAGCGCCTCGTGATCGTCGACGATCATCAGCTTTGCGGCCATTGGCCTCAAACCTACACGGCGTCCCAGCGAAACGCCGCAAAGTCCGGCACGAAACTGCACGACCGGATTCGTGTCGGCGAGGGGGGTCTCTAATGTGAGCCGGCGATGGCCAAGGACACGGAAAAGCTCATCCGTCAGCTCTCGCTGATCTCCTACCTGATGGCCGAGCGGCGCCCGGTCACGGCGCTCGAGATCCGCCGTGACGTCGAGGGTTACAGCGG
>JAWVFY010000225.1:0-13434 GCA_033855575.1 Solirubrobacteraceae bacterium | reverse complement strand
TCGCGCGCCGGGCGCGAGCGGCGCGCCCGCGCGTCCTAGGCCTAGGCCTTCTCCGCCTCGGCCATCAGCACGATCGCACCGTCGGCCGCGCGGCCGCTGGCCAGCGGCAGCAGCGTCACCGCGCAGCGGAAGGCGCGGCCGCGCCGGTTCGTGGCGTCCAGGATCCGCTCGGTCCGCGGCTCCTTGGCGGCCAACGTCGCCTTGAGCGCGCTCTTGAGGTCCTCGACCGGGAGCCCGATGTCCAGCACGAGGAAGTGCTGGCCGACCGCCTCGTCGGCCCGCAGGCCCCAGAGGTCGACCGCGCGGGTGTTCCAGATCCGCACGATGCCCTGACGGTCGAGCACGGCGATCGCCATGCCCATGGCGGTGAGGATCTTCTCCAGGAACGCGTTGACGTCGTCGAGCTCGACGCCGCGCTGGCGCAGCTCGTCGTTCATCGTCTCGAGCTCTTCGTTGGTCGACTGGAGCTCGGCGTTCATCGTCTCGAGCTCCTCGTTGGAGGACTGCAGCTCCTCGTTGGTCGTCTCGAGCTCTTCGTTGGTCGACTGGAGCTCCTCGTTGGTCGTCTCGAGCTCCTCGACCGTGGATTGCAGCTCCTCGTAGGCGTGCTCGAGCTCGTGCTTGCTGCGCTCCAGCTCGGTTTGCAGCGCGTGGCGCGCCGTGACGTCGAGAAAGCTGATCGCGGTGCCCAGGAACACGTCGGTGGGCCCGGTCAGCGGCGTCAGCCGGACTTCGTAGAAGCGCTCCTCGCCGCGGCGGTCGCGGCTGGCGAGCTCGCTGACGCGGATGGGCCGCAGCTCGGCGGTCACCCGCTCGAGGTGCGGGCGCAGCTCGATCGGCCGGTACGAGAGCTCGAGATCCTGAACGGGGCGCCCGAGATCGGCGTCGGTCAGGGTGAACAGCTCGCGCGCCTCGGCGTTGCCCGCCGTCAGGATCCCGTCGGCGCCGACGACGATCGACGCCCCGGGGGACTGGTCGAACGCGTGATCGCGCAGCGCGTCGGCGCTCGTGCTCGTCCCGTCGGCCTGGGCGTCACGCGCCATGATCCGCAGCCGGTCGCGCATGCTGGCGCGCGGGACCTTGGCGAACGATCGGCTGCGCACGTCGATCGGCTCGAACAGCTCGCCGTGACGGACGAGCATCTCCGAGCGCCCCAGCACGAGCACGCCGTCGTCGCGCAGCGCGAAGTGGAACCGGCGCAGGATGGCGGACTGAGCGTCGGCGTTGAAGTACATCAGCGTGTTGCGGCAGAGCAGCAGGTCCACGCGCGAGATCGGCGCGTCCTGGACGAGGTCGTTGCGCCCGAAGATCACCGTGCGCCGCAGGTCGGGCCGGACCTGGAAGAGATCCTCGCGGACCTCGAAGTACTTCTCGCGCAGCGCGTCCGGGACCGCCGCGACCTGCTTGGCGGTGTAGGAGGCGGTGCGGGCCTCGTCGAGCGCGTCGTCGTCGGCGTCGGTCGCGTAGATCTTGACCCAGTCGCGCGCCCGGTCCTCGCCCACGAGCTCGGCGAGCAGCATCGCGACGGTGTAGGGCTCCTCGCCCGATGCGCAGCCCGCACACCAGACGCGGAACGCCGAGCTGCCCGCGCGGCGCTCGAGCAGGTCGGGCAGCAGGTGATCGCGCAGGTGCTCCCATGTCTCGGCGTCGCGGAAGAACGAGGTGACGTTGATGAGGATCGTGTTGAAGAGCGCCTCGAACTCCTCGGGGTGGACCTCGAGGTAGTCGGTGTAGCCGCTGTGCGTGTCGATTCTCACCTCCTGCATGCGCTTCTCGATGCGTCGCTCGAGCGTGGAGCGCTTGTAGCCGGTGAAGTCGAAGCCCCGGTTCTCCTTGAGGAAACCGAGCAGCGACTCGAGCTGCGGATCGGTGGTGGTGCTCATCGGGTCCCCTGGGGATGCAGGACCGCCGGATCGCCGCCGATGCGCCCGCGGGCGAGCTCGGAGATCGCCCCGCGGACGCGGTCGGCCTGCTCGTCGGCCAGGTCCGCCTGTCGCCGGAAGTGCTGGGCCGAGCGCTCGCGGCCCCGCGCCTCGGCCATGTCGGCCATCCGGGCCAGCAGCGCCTGGCGATCCTCGAGCGTGCGCACGGCCGTCCACAGCGCCGCCTCGGTCACGTTGCCCTGCAGGTCGAGCAGCGTGTTCGGCGTGTAGGAATGGCCGACGTGGCAGCGGAAGACCATCACGCCGCTCTCGGTGTGCTCCGTGAGCACACCGCCGCAGTCCGGGCAGACCGTGGTCAGCCGCGTGGTCTGCTCGCCCGCTGTCGCCGAGCCGAGCGGGTCGTGGCCGTTGCCGGTGGCGGGCGTAGGGAGCCGGCCGCCGGCCAACAGCACCGCGATCGCCGGCCCGATCTCGCTCGCCGCCAGGATCGCGTCGACGGCGACGTTCTCGATCGCGCTGGCGGGCATCCCCTCGTAGTGGGCGTCGGCCGGATCTTGGACGATCGTCGTGCCGCCGCAGGCCTTGATCCGGGCCAACCCGACGGTGCCGTCGTCGCGCATGCCCGAGAGGATGACGCCGACCACGCCGTCGCCGTGCGCCTCGGCGGCGGTGGAGAACAGGGGGTCGACGGCCGGCCGGTGGCCGTTGACCCGGGCCTCGGCGGTCAGGCGGACATGACCGTCGGCCACCGTCAGGTGCAGGTCCGGCTGGGCGACGTAGATGCGGCCGGGCTCGAGCCGCTCGCCGTCCTGGGCCGCTGCCGCCGGAAGCACCGAGGCGCGATCGAGGATCTGGGCCAGCAGGCTCGGTGCGGAGGCCGAGACGTGCAGGACGGCCAGGACGGCGGCGGGCAGATCGGCCGGGAATCCGCGCACGACCGCCGACAGCGCATCGACCCCGCCGGCCGACGCCCCGAGCACCACCACGGACGTCCGACCACTATGGGCGATGTCTCCCGACACGTGTGTGGCTCACACTACGCCCCCCGGCGCGGCCAGTACGGCGGGTTCGCCAGATAGGCTCGGGGCTGTGTGCAGCCGCGTGAGCATCCTGGCCGTCGTGGTCGCGTCGGCGCTCGCGGTGGGCGGCTGCGCCAGCGGCAAGGTCCGGGAGGCCAATCGGTACGTCAAGGCGGTCAACCAGGCCCAGCTGAGCTTCGCGGCATCCAGCGACAGGCTCGTCACGCAGATCTCCCCGGACAGCCGGCCGGCCCAGGATCGGGTGCTGGTCGGCCGCTTCTCCACCGCCGTCGACACGTTCGTGGCGCGGCTGCGAGCCATCAAGCCGCCGGCGCGCGTGACCGAGCTGCACCGGCGGCTGATCGTCGCGATCGTGGCGTTCGGACACAGCCTCCGCGTGGCCGGCGACAACCTGACGTCGAAGGACGCCGGGCGGATCCTCGACGGTCAGCAGCAGCTGGGCGCGGCCACCGCGCGCGTCGGGCGCGCGATCAACGGCACGGTCGCGGCCATCAACCGCGCGCTCAAGAGCTAGTCACCATCCGGCCTCCGGCCGGGGGGACCCGCCTCCGGCCGCCACCTGGCGGCCTCCGGCACCCCTAGCGCCGGCGGAACAGGCCGCGGCGGCGAGGGGCGGCGGTGAGGACCACAGCGGGCCGCCGGGGCAGCGGGGCGCCGTCGAGGATGGCCTGCGGGACATCGACCGCGAGCCAGTCCGCGAGGGCGGCAGCGCCGGGCAGCTCGCGCTCGGCCGCCTCGAGTCCCGTCTGCAGACTGGGCCCGCGGACCGCAGCGTCGTGCGCGTCGGAGGCGAGGTCGTGCACGAGCCCCTCGGCGAGCATGTGCAGGGCCGCCCCCTGGACCGTGCGGCCGAACCGGCCGGCCAGCGAGGCGGAGGTCACCTGGGCCAGCGCCCCGGCCTGCACGAGCTCGCGAAGGCGGTCGGGCCGGCGCTGGAGCAGCGGGCAGCGCTCGGGGTGGGCCAGCAGCATTCGGACCCCGCGCGACAACAGGGTCGCCAGGAAGCGCTCGAACCCGCCGGCCGAGGGGGAGAGCGGGCACTCCAGGAGCAGAAACGGCCCGTCGCCGAGGCGCAGAAGCTCGAGCTCCTCGGGCGCCAGCTCGAGGTAGCGGTCCAGGGCGATCTCGCCGCCGCTGACGACCGTCAGGTCGATCTGCTGCTCGAGCAGCGCCGCCCCCAAGGCCGCCAGCGGAGCATCGCGGGCGGCGGCACCGAGCCACAGGCGCGAGTCGATGTGCGGCGTGGCGGCGATCGTCGTCGTCCCCGCGGCCACCGCGGCCCGTGCGAGATCGAGTGAGCCCTCCAGACTGCCGGGCCCGTCGTCGATGCCGGGAAGAATGTGGCTGTGGAGGTCGATCACGGCGGCGGCCAGGCCGATCCTAGACTCGGGGAGATGTCGCCCACCTGGATCTGGTTGCAGATCGCGATCGTGGTGTGCGTGGTGATCGGCATGGTCGTGGCGGCCACCAAGCTCTTATAGTCCCGCCCGCCAAGCCCAGAAGACTTCCAAGGGGGATCGATGTTCGGCTCGATCGTGGTGGGTACCGACGGTTCCGAGACGGCCAGCGAGGCTGTCCGGCAGGCGATCTCGCTCGCCAAGCCCCTGGGGGCCAAGCTGCAGATCGTCAGCGCCTACGAGCCGGTCTCCGACACGCGCCTGCGCGAGGAGGCTCAGCAGGCCCCGCAGGACCTGCAGTGGATGGTCAACCCGCGCGAGGACGTCGAGGCGACGCTGAGCGAGGCGGCTGACCAGGCCGCCGAGGCCGGCGTGAAGGCCGAGACGTTCGCGCGTCAGGGCGATCCCGCCGACGCGATCCTCGACGTGGCCGAGGAGAACGGCTCCGACCTGATCGTGGTGGGCAACAAGGGCATGACGGGCGCCAAGCGGTTCCTGTTGGGCAGCGTGCCCAACAAGGTCTCTCACCACGCGCCCTGCAGCGTCCTGATCATCAGGACGACCTGACCGGTTAGGCGGCCGGGGGCTGGCCCGGCAGCGTCGGGCCGCCGGGCGTCGTGGCGGTGGCGGCGTCGACGAGGCCCCACCCGTACTGCGAGTCGTAGCCGACCGGGCCGAGGTCGCGCGCGGTGGCCTCCAGGCGGTGGAGGATCGCGGTCGGCGCCGGATGCGCGCCGAGGACGCCCGCGGCGATGATCAGCGCCGCCGTCGCCGAGACGTGGGGCACCGCCATCGACGTGCCCTCCTCGCTGTCGATGCCGAACTGGCGATGGCTGCCGCGGTAGGTGATCTGGGAGACGTCGTGGCCCGGGGCCGCGTCGGGCTGGCAGCGGGCATCGTTGGGCAGGTCGGCGTCGGCGCCGCCCCCCGGCGCGACGAGGTCCAGCCCGCGCCCCTGGTTGGAGTAGTCGGCCAGGCAGCCGTGCTCGGTCGTGGCGCCGACGGAGATGACGTAGGTGGCGCGGGCCGGGTAGGCGACGGCGCCACTGGCCTCGTTGCCGGAGGCGGCGACCACCACGACGCCCTTGTGGTGGGCGTAGTCGATCGCCTTGATCAGCTTCGGGATGTCGCCGGCCGTCACTCCGCTGGAGAACTCCAGCGACAGGTTGATGACCTGTGCGTGGTGGGCCACCGCGAAGCGGATGCCCTTGGCGATCGTGCCGGCGTCGCCCTCGCCCTGGCTGTCGAGCACCCGCACCGGCATGATCCGCGCGCCCCAGGCCAGGCCGGTCAAGCCGTAGCCGTTGTTGGTCGCCTCGGCGATCGTGCTGGCCACGTGGGTCCCATGACCCTGCGGGTCGTCGGGGTAGGCGTCATGGTCGACGAAGTCATAGCCGCGCACGAATGTCGACGCCGCGAGGTCGGGCGACCGGCGGAACTTGCCGCGGGTGGCGTAGGCGACACCCGTGTCGAGCACGGCGATGATCGTCCCGCGGCCTCCGGGTCGCCCGACCGCCGCCACGTTGTCCCACGCCTGCAGGGCGCCGACGCCGTAGGGACCGATGAAGTTCCACTGGACGGTCTCCCAGCCCATCGGGGTGCTGCCGCGCCCGGGGTCGTTGGGGATCGCCCCGGCGATGTGGGCCAGCGGTCCGTGGAAGCGAGGACGGGCCGACGCGGCCGCCGGCGCCGCGACGGCGCCCAGGCAGAGCAGAAGGAGACAGAGGCGCGCGCGCGACATGGGGGTAGATGAAGAACTCCGCAAGGTGCCGGAAGTTTCCTTCGACAATGATGCCCCACCACATGCCTGAACTCGCGGAGGCGATGGACCTCGCACTGGCCGAGGCGCGCGCGGCGCCCGGCCACGACGACGTGCCGATCGGTGCGGTGGTCATCCGCGACGCCGACGGCGACGTCGTGGGGGCGGGCCACAACGAGCGCGAGCTGCGCCAGGACCCGACCGCGCACGCCGAGATCCTCGCGCTGCGCGCTGCCGCGGCCGCGCTCGGCTCATGGCGCGTCCTCGTCTGCACGCTGCTCGTCACGCTCGAGCCGTGCGCGATGTGCGCGGGCGCGATCGTCCTGGCCCGCGTTCCGCGGGTCGTCTTCGGCTGCGCCGACCCCAAGGCGGGTGCCGCCGGCAGCGTCCTCGACATCCTCGCCGAGGAGCGGCTCAACCACCGCCCCGAGGTGATCGGCGGAATCCGCGCCGAGGAGTCCGCGGCGCTCCTGCGCGACTTCTTCGCAGCCCGGCGCTGAGGGGCGCTCCACGTCCCCGGCGCGCCGCTACCCTTCCCGACCGTCCCATTCGGGCCCTGGAGGGGTGCGAGAGTGGTTGAATCGGGCGGTCTCGAAAACCGTTGTGCGGTCAAGCCGTACCGTGGGTTCGAATCCCACCCCCTCCGTTGTCAGCGGCGATCCGCGAGGAGCCATGTCTGACGAAACTGCTGCTGAGCGACAACTTCGTCAGACGTGGCGAGCGGTGGCGCCTAACCCAGCCGGACCCGGCGGTCGATCAGCACGCGGTGGGCCTGGCGGGCCACCAGCCGGTAGTCGCCGCTCGCCAGCTTGCCGTGGCTGGGTTGCAGCGTGACCGTCCGGCGGGCCGGGTCGACCTGCGCGAGCTGTCGTGAGGCGATGACCCTTCCTCCGTGCAGCAGCTGGATGGTGACCCCGCGCAGGGTCCCGCGCCGTGAGCGCAGGCTGACGACCACGCCGCCGGCGCGATGGCGCCGGCCGTAGAAGGACAGCTCGAGCGCGGGTGCCGGCGACTGGGCGGGCGAGGCGCACCCGGCGGCGGCGAGCGCTTCGGCGATGGCGGTCAGGCCGGGCATCGCGGTCGCCGCGCCGCTCTTGGGCGTGGTGAAGAAGCTCATCGGCTGCCAGCCCGAGTTGGTGCAGTAGTCCGGCGCCCAGGGCCGCACGCCCGCCAGCCGACCCGAGGTGACGCCCCAGGTGACGAGATCGCGGGTGAAGTCGTGCTGTCCGGCAGGGGTCTGCGGGTAGCCCGGGAGCGTGTCGTTGAACGGGTAGGGCGGCGGCATCACGGCCGACGGATAGGCGTACTCGGCGATGAAGATCTGCCGGCCGTGGGCCTGCTCCAGGGCGGCGGCGGTGTCCTTGAGCCACTGGTACTTGTCGGTCGGCCCGAGCGCGGTGCGGCCGTCGGTGGGGTAGTAGGACGTGCCGAGGAGATCGGGCAGGTAGCCCGTGTCGCGCATGGTCTTCCAGAAGGCGACTTGGACGGCGGAGGTGCGCTGGCCGAAGTCGGAGATGTGGGTGCTGAAGCGTGCGTTGCGATCGACGGAGCGGATGCCGTCGGCGGCCGCCGCCAGCAGCCGGGCCACGTGCGGCCAGAGGTGGGCCTCACACCAGGAGATCCGGTCTGCTTCGGGCATCGCGACCAGCTCCGGCACGCTCATCTGGCCGATCGCCGGATCCACGGCATCCGGTGGCTGGTAGGCGGTGTCGGGGAAGAGCGGCCTGACGGCGACGCCGCTGATGCCGTTCTCGACCTCGTTGCCGAGATCCCAGTAGTTCACCGTGACCTTGGTGTCGAGGATCTGCTGGGCCACGAGCGCCCCGTACTGGCGCATCGCCGGCACCATCTGGTCGACCGTGAGCGAGAGCCAAGGGCCCGGCAGGCGGATGCTCGTGTAGTCGGTGAAGTCCGGCGGCTCCTGGTAGGTCGCCCCGTCGCCGTAGGTGGCGAACAGCCCCAGCTCCGGGTTGAACGGCATGCCCAACGCGTGCGCCAGCTGCGCACGCCGCAGCCCGAACGCCCACCCTGACGGCCCGTCGGTGCCCGGCGTCTCCTTGCGGGTGGCGATCCGGGCGTAGACCTCGGTCGCTCCATGGGTGTTGTAGAGCCGCTGCAGGTCGGCGGGCGTCTTGGCGGTGAGGTGTCCGTCGGTCAGCGAGGTTGCCGCCAGGACCGCCTCGGTGAACGGGCTCACCGAGAGCGAGGCGCGAAAGCCCGGCACGAGACAGTGCCCGCGCGCCGCGGCGGCGCTGGCTGTCGGAAGCCACCGCGGCGCTGCCGCCACCGCGGCCGCGCTCGCGGCGCGCATCAGCAGATCGCGGCGGCTGAGGCCGCCTCCTCCTGTCTCCTCCCGCATCGTTGGATCAAAGCGGGCGGATTGGGAACTGTCAAGTTCCCAATGCTGGTAGGTTGGCGGCGATGGCCTCCAGCACCGTCGCCACGCTGCCTCGCGGTCGTCACAAGCTCACGCGGGAAGAGGTCGCGCTCTCGCAACGCGGTCGCCTCCTGGACGCGATGGTCGACGCCAGCGCGGAGCACGGCTACCGATCGGTGACGATCAGCGACGTCGTGGCGCTCGCGCGCGTCTCGCGCCGCGTCTTCTACGAGCACTTCGCGAGCAAGGAGGCCTGCTTCCTGGCCGCCTACGACCACACGGCCGAGCAGATGATCGAGCCGCTGCTGAGCGCCTTCCGGCCGGTCGACGACCCGGCTCAGCGCGCACGCGCCTACGTCCAGGCACTGCTGGCCTCGCTGGCCGGGCGGCCGGCGCTGGCGCAGATGCTGGTGATCGAGGTGGGCGGCGGCGGCCGCGCCGCGCTCGAGCGGCGACTTCGGATGCACCGCCGGATCGCCGGCGCGATCGTCGAGCTCAACCGCCAGACCCGTGCCGCCGGCGTCGACGTCCCCGCGATGACCGCTGGCAGGGCGCTCGCGCTGGTCGGCGCGCTCATCGAGCTCATGCACGCGACGCTCCACGACGACGGCGCCGACAAGCTGCCCGAGCTGGAGGACGAGATGACGAGCATCGTCGCCGCGCTCGTCTCGACAAGCGCCTAGGCCGGCTCCTCGTCGTTCAGGCGGCGCCAAGGCGCCCGCCATACGGTCGCCGGCGTGCAGGTGCAGCGCGTGGTCGTGGTCGCGGTGGCCGCGTTGGCCGGGTGCGGCGCAGCGTCCCGCCCGGCGACGTCAGGGCCGGCGCGGGCGCCCGCCGCCGCCCGGGCGCGTGCGATCGGGCCGTGGCGCACGACGATCGGCCGCTCGCGTCTCCGCCGGGCCATCCGCGCCGTGGTCGTGGGCGATCCGTCGAGTCGGCGGAAGGTCCTCGTCGTGGGCTGCGTGCACGGCGATGAGCCCGCCGGGATGGCGGTGACCCGGGCACTCCGCGGCGCACATGCGATCCCCGGGGTGTCGCTCTGGCTCGTCGATGCGTTCAACCCGGACGGGTGTCGCGCGGGGACCCGACAGAATGCCAGCGGGGTGGACCTCAACCGGAACTCCCCCTGGCACTGGCGGCCGCTGGGGGCACCGGGAGGGATGTTCTGGTCCGGCCCGCGACCGGCCTCCGAACCCGAGACGCGGGCGATGCTGCAACTGGTGCGCCGGATCCGCCCCGATCTCGCCGTCTGGTATCACCAGCACGCTGCCCTCGTCGACGACTCCGGCGGGGACCGCAGGATCGAACGGCGCTATGCCCGATTGACCGGGCTGCCGTTTCGTCACTACGGCACGTTCCCCGGCAGCATCACGTCCTGGGAGAACACCGTCCTACCGACGAGCACCGCGTTCGTGGTCGAGCTTCCGGCGGGCCGGCTGGGCGCTCGTGCCACCCGGCGCCACGTGCGAGCCGTCCTCGCGCTTGCCCACCGCCTGCGCTGAGCGCGCCGTCAGCGCCCGAACGTCCGCGTGAACGTCCGGGCGCGCCCGCGGACCTCGCCGAGCAGCTCGCGCACCTCGGCGAGGCCGGCACGCAGCTCCTGGTCGCCGACCTCGACGGGCAGCAGCGAGTCCTGGAGCTCGGAGAGCGTCTCGTCGGCCCGCGCGACGTCCTCGACCGCGTCCTCGATCAGCGGCTTGACACCGTGTGACGGGGCCGGCGGGGTGGCCGGCGGGAAGCTGCCGACGGCGAGACCGTGGCGCTCGGCAAAGCCGTCGTGCGTGCGCTTGGCGCGGCCGTAGGCGATCTGCACCGGGCGGAAGAGCTCGGCCTCGAGCCGGTCGGCCGTCGTCTCGTCGACCAGCTCGTAGGCGGTGCCGAGCGCGGCGAGCGCGGCGCCGATCGCGTCGATCGCCCTGGCCACCTCGGCGAGCAGGTTCTGCTGGGCTTCGGCGGTGACATAGGCCACGTGTCTCAGCCTACGGGGCGGCTACGGGATGTCGATGAGCACCTTGCCGACCGCACCGCTCTCGACGGCCTCGTGGGCGTGGGCGGCGTCCTGGAGCGCGAAGCGGTGCAGCGGCAGCGTGGTGAGCACGCCGGCCGCGACGGCCTCCGACACGCCGGCGACTGCGGCGCGCAGCGCCGTCTTCGGGATGCCGTAGACGAGCACGAAGCGCAGTACGAGGTTGGGGCCCATGAGCCGGCGGACGTTGAGCTGCGGCGTGTGCTCGTCGGCGGCGTAGGTGGTGATGACCGCGTACGGAGCACACACCTCCACATCGAGGTCGAGGTTGGCGGCCAGCGCCACCTCGACCACGCGGTCGATCCCGCCAGGCGCCGCCCCGGCGATGCGCTGGACGGCGCCGGGCTGGCGGTAGTTGATGACGGCTTCGGCTCCCGCCTGCTCGGCGAGGGCCGCCTTCTCGGCGTTGGAGACGGTGGTCACCACGCGCGCGCCCGCGTCGCGCGCGAGCTCGATCGCGGCGTGGCCGACGGCGCCGGCGCCCCCCGCGACGAGCACCCAGCGCCCGTCGATCGGGCCGTCGGCCAGCAGGCAGTGATGTGCGGTGACGGCCGGGATGCCGAGGCTGGCGCCCAGCTCCAGCGACGCCTCATCGGGCAGCGCCACCGCCTGCTCGGCCGGCACGACCGTCCACTGCGCCGCGGTCCCCCACGGCCGCCCGAGCGCGGCGAAGTACACCCATACCCGTTCGCCGACCCGCTGCTCGTCCACGCCGGCACCGACCGCGTCGATCGTTCCCGCACCGTCCTGGCCGGGGATCTGGGGTTGTTCGAGCCCGGCGGGCGTGGTCCCGCTGCGCGACTTGACGTCGGTCGGGTTGACACCGGCGACCGCCAGCCGGACCCGGACCTCGCCCGGTCCCGGGTCGGGCCGCGCGACCTCCTCGGCGCGCAGCACGGCCTGCGCCGGTCCGGTGCGGGCATAGCGGACCGCGATCATGGCCTCGGGCATGGGTGAGCCCTACCCGCAACGCGTCCCGGGCATGGCCGAATCGCGCCTATGCTCTGGGCATCCGGCGCGTCGCCCGACAGCTCGTCACTCCCGGGCGCTTCGTCCTGGCCGCGCTCGCGGTGCTGCTCATCGCGGGAGTCGTGGCGGCCGGCGGCGCGAGCACGCCGCGCTGCTACGGGGCGGCTGCGCGCGATGCGAAGCACCCCTGCCACAACGCCACGCTGGACCGGCGGGTGATCCCCACGCCCTACGACGCGGTGATCACCCCCAACGCGCCGTGCATCCCGGCGCCGGGCCACTCGGAGCCCCACCAGTGCACGTTCGGCTCCCGGCTCGCGAGCTCGCGCGGCACCATCGCCCTGATCGGCGACAGCCACGCCGGGCACTGGCGCGGCGCGCTGATCGGCGTGGCCGCCCACTACCGCTGGCACGGGGTGTCGATCACGCGCAGCGGCTGTCAGTTCTCGGAGGCCACCCCGCTCCTGTCGCCCTCAGCACGGGCGCAATGCAAGGCCTGGCGCAGCCAGGTCCTCGCCTGGATCGGCCAGCACCCGGAGGTCCGGACGGTGTTCGTCTCCGAGCATCCCGGGCCGGTCGTCGTGACCAAGGGCCAGGGGGGCGTGGCGACCAAGGTCCGCGGCTATCTCGCGGCGTGGCGCAGCCTGCCGGCGACGGTCAAGCACATAGTCGTCATCCGCGACACGCCGATCGACAAGACCAGCACCGTGCCCTGCATCAACCGGGCGATGCACCGCCACGAGAACGCGGGGGTGGTCTGCTCGATCCCCGTCGGGGGATCGCTGAAGATCGATGCGGCGGCAGTGGCCGTCTCGCTCCACCATCCCGCGCGGGTGCGGGTCGCCGACCTCACCCCGTTCTTCTGCGACTCGCGCTGCTACCCCGTGGTCGGGGGTGTCCTCGTCCACAAGGACATCGACCACCTCACAGCGCTGTACAGCTCGACGCTCGGGCCGTATCTGTTGCGCAGGGTCGAGAGCTTTGGCATCAGGCGCTAGACGCTGCGCGCTGGCCGCCGGGCTCGCGCTGCTGGCGGTCGCCGCGGCGCCGGCGGGCGGAGCCTCGCCGCCGCGCTGCTACGGCGCCGCCTCTCGCGATCCGCTGCATCCGTGCCAGAACCCGGCGCTGCGCCAGATGGTCGTGCCCTCGCCCGCCGAGGCCGCGATCCTTCCCAACTCGCCGTGCGACCCCGTCCCGGAGACCACTCCGTACACCTGCAGCTTCGGCTCGCCCGCGGCCGACGCCTCCGACACCGTGGCACTCGTGGGCGACAGCCACGCGACCTCGTGGCGGGCGGCGCTGCGGACCGTCGCCAGCCGCGAGCACTGGCACGCGATCTCGATCACCCGCTCGAGCTGCCCGTTCACCAGGGCTACGCCCGTGCTCCCTGAGCCCGCCCGCTCGCAGTGCGTCGACTGGAACAACCAGGTCACCGGCTTCATCGCCGCGCATCCGGAGATCTCCACGGTCTTCGTCGCCCAGCACCGCGGTCACGTCGTCGTGCCCACGGGCGCCGATCCGCGCGCGGCGCAGATCCGGGGCTACCTCGCGGCCTGGCGCGGGCTGCCCGTGACCGTCCAGCACGTGATCGTCATCCGCGACACGCCGTATGACCGGTCGCACACGGCGGCCTGCGTGGAGCGGGCGCTGCAGCGGCGCCTGGAGCCCGGCGTGGTCTGTGCGATCCCGCGCGCCAAGGCGCTCAAGCCCGACCCGGCGGCCGCCGCCGCCGGGCGCATGCGGGGCTCCCGCGTCGGCCTGATCGACATGACCCACTACATGTGCAGCTCTGCGCTGTGCTACCCGGTGGTCGGCGGCGTCCTCGTCCACAAGGACATCAACCACCTCGGCGAGACGTTCGGCGCCACGCTGGGGCCGTACATGCTGCGCGCGGTGAACCGGCTCGTGGGCAGTGCTTAAGTGAACTGCTGGTAGGTGTAGATCACCTTCCGGCTGCCGCTCGTGCACGCCACGCGCGCGTCG
>JAWVFY010000224.1:0-13228 GCA_033855575.1 Solirubrobacteraceae bacterium | reverse complement strand
CCGCCGCCTCACCGGCGGCGCTAGTGCGGGTGGAGCATCCGCTGGTCGAGCGTCTCGCTGCTGGCCTGCGCGCGCAGCGCGCGGGAGATGACCAGCCGCTGGATCTCGCTGGTGCCCTCGAAGATCGTGTAGAGCTTGGCGTCGCGGTACCACTTCTCGACCGGGAAGTCCTTGATGTAGCCCCAGCCGCCCAGCGTCTGGATCGCCTGCTCGCAGGCGCGCACCGCGACCTCGGACGCCTTGAGCTTGGACATCGAGCCCTCCGCGTTCTCGAACGGCATGCGCTGGGCGGCCATCCACGCCGCCCGCCAGGTCAGCAGCCGAGCCCCGTCGATCTCGGCGGCCAGGTCGGCCAGCGGGAACGACACGCCCTGGTTCTCGATGATCGGCAGCCCGAACGCCTCGCGATGCACCGCGTAGTCGCGGGCGAACTCCAGCGCGGCGCGGGCGATCCCGATGGCCTGCGCCGCGACCATCGGCCGGGTCCGCTCGAACGCGCCCAGCGCGGCAGAGCTGCGGCGCTGGACCGCCGCCGCGGTGCCACCCTCCTCGGCGGTCGAGGCCGGAGGCGGCGAGCCCTGCTCGGCCTCCTTGCCCTTGGCGATCCGCTCGCGCAGGCGCTCCTCGCCGCCGAGCAGGTACTCGCCGGGGATCCGGCAGTCCTCGAAGACCAGCTCGCCGGTGTGCGACGCGCGGCAGCCGAGCTTGTCGAGCTTGCGCAGCATGACCAGGCCCTCGGTGCCCTTGGGCACGACGAACACGCCCTGGCCCCGGTGCCCCGCCTCAGGGTCGACCGTGGCCACGACGACGTGCACGTCGGCGATGCCACCGTTGCCGATGAACACCTTCTGGCCGTCGATGACCCAGTCGCTGCCGTCCTTGCGGGCGCGGGTCTGGATCGAGCGGATGTCGCTGCCGCCGCTCGGCTCGGTGACGGCCAGAGCGGCGAGCTTGATGTCGTCGGGCGTGCCGAAGCACTCCGGGGCCCAGCGCGCCAGCTGCTCGTCGGTGGCGGCCTGGCGGATCGCCGCGAGCGCGAGCGCGGGCATCACGATCGAGAGCCCGATCCCCGCGCAGCCCCAGAACAGCTCCTCCATGAGGATCGGAAGCGACAGGCCGGTCGGATCGACCGACAGCTCGGCGTAGAGCTCCCATCCGTAGAGCCCCCGTCGCGCCGCCTCCTGCAGGATCGGCCACGGCAGCTCCTGCGCCCGGTCGTACTCGGCCGCCACCGGCCGGATGACCTCGCGCGCGAACGTCTGGCACTTGTCCCGCAGCTGCACCTGCGCATCGGTGAGGGTGAGCGAGAATTCCATCGGCCCATGATGACTAGGCTGCGCCCGCCATGAACCGACCAGCGGGCATCGACGGCGTCTCGGGCTTCATGGGCCTGCGCTGGGACGACCCGCAGACGGCGCGCATGGAGATCCGGCCGGAGCTCATCAACGCGGCCGGCCTGCTGTCGGGGGTGGCGACCTACGCGATGGTCGACTACTCGATGGGCTCGGCGCTGTGGGTGCAGACCACCGAGGACGAGGGCATAGCCACGCTGAACATCGCCATCAACTACGTCCAGACGGCGACCGAGGGCGAGCTCGTCTGCACCACGCAGGTCGATCGGCGCAACCGCACGAGCGCGGTGCTGCGCAGCGAGATCCGCCACACCGACGGGCGGCTGATCGCCACCGCGGTTGGCAGCTACGTCATCTTCCCGCGACGGGATCGGCCGCGCGCGGCGCCGGCGTAGGCCGCGGGCCGCAGATCGTCTCGTCGACCAGCTCGAGCTCGCGCTCAATCGCCGCCATGATCGACCACGCGTCGTCGACCATCTCCCGGCAGCAGACGATGCCGAAGTCCACCCGGTCCAGGTAGCTCAGGCAGGTGATGTTCAGCCCCACGCCGTCGGTGATCACCGACACCGGGTAGTTGTGCTCGAGGCGCGCGCCCGCGCAGTACAGCGGCTCGCGCGGACCGGGGACGTTGGAGATCACGAGGTTCAACAGCGGCGCCATCCGGCTGCTGGACAGCACCTCGGAGGTCACGCGCGCGGCGCGCGCGGCCAGCGCCGGCGGGATGAACTGGCTGGCGTCGGCGAGCAGGTCGGCGGGCAGCGCGCGGTGGCGCTCCTTGGCCGACGCGAGGATCTCGTGCGCGCGCTGCAGGCGCCGGCGCGGGTCGGCCTCGTCGGTCGGGATCGGCACGAACATCGTCGAGACCCGGTTGCCGAACGTCCCCATCTCCTCGCGGCTGCGCACCGACACCGGGACCATCGAGACCAGCGGCTCGGCGGGCAGCTCACCGCGCTCGTCGAGCCACGCACGCAGGCCGCCCGCGCAGATCGCCACGACCGTGTCGTTGACCGTGACGCCGGCGGCCGACTTGATCGCCCTGATCCGGTCGAGCGACAGCGAGGCGAAGGCAAAGCGCCGGTGCGGCGAGATGCGGGCGTTGAAGCGGGTGCGCGGCGCGCGGACGTTGGTGCGCTCCAGGACGCCGCCGTCCTTGGTGCCGCGGCCCAGCCGCGAGATCCGGGTGGCCACGCGGCTTACGGTCAGCGCACCGGGCAGCGCGCCCACGATCGGCACCGAGTCCAGCCGCGGGAGAGTCGCCGGCAGCATGGCCAGCGTCTTGAGCGGCCGCGGCAACCCGAGCAGCGCGCGGCCGAGCAGCTCGACCTGGCTGGGCACGTGGCTGCCGACGCTGTCGACAGGCTCCTGCGGGATCTCCCGGCCCTCGGGATGCAGGTCGTAGAGGATGCTCATGATCTCCGCGCCCGACATCCCGTCGACGGCGGCGTGGTGGACCTTGGTCAGCACGCCCACGCGGCCGTCGCGCAGCCCGTGGATGACGTAGAGCTCCCACAGCGGGTGCGCCCGGTCCAGCGGCCGGGCGCAGATCCGTGCGACGAGCTCGGCCAGCTGGTGGTCGCCGCCGGGCGGCGGCACCGCCGTCTCGCGGATATGGAAGTCCAGGTCGAAGTCGGGGTCCTCGATCCAGTAGGGATGGTCGAGGCCCAGCGGGACCGGGGCCAGGCGCCAGCGAAACGGCGGCACGAGGTGCAGACGTTCCTCGATCAGCGCGGACAGCGCCTGCGAGGTCAGCTCGCCGCCCGGCGCAGTCGAGGGGTCGAGCACGGCGAGGCCCGAGACGTGGCCAACCGTGCGGGGCGTCTCCATGGTCAAGAACTGCGCGTCCAGGCTGGTCAGCTGGCGCATCTGTCTCTCTCCTCCTGCGGTCAGGCAGCTCTCGCGCCGGCCGCGCCGCGGGCGCGCTCGGCAGCTTCGGCGTTCTGAACGATCGCCTCGATGATGTGCGGCCAGGCGCCGCGCGGCAGGTCATGCCCCATCCCCTCGACCATCACCAGCCGCGCGCCGGGGATCGCCCGCGCGGTGGCGCGGCCACCCGACGGGCCGACGAGCCGGTCCCGGGTGCCGTGGATGACGACCGTCGGCGCGGTGATGCGCCGCACCTCGGCCGTGCGGTCGCCCGAGGCGACGATCGCGCCGAGCTGGCGCGCCCCGCCGGCCGGGTCGTGACCGCGGTCGTAGCTGATGCGCGCGACCTCGCGGATCTCCTCGAGGTCGCGATCGAAGCCGGGCGAGCCGATCGCGGCGAAGACCCGCGCGATGTGGTCGACGTAGGCGTCGCGGCCGGCGGGCGAGCGGCGCAGGAACAGCGGGTAGAGCTTGAGGTGCGGCTGGCCGCTGAACCGGTTGCCGGTGTTGGACATGATCGACGCGAGCGAGCGGACGCGGTCGGGGTGGCGGGCGGCGAGGGTCTGGGCGATCATCCCGCCCATCGACGCGCCGACGACGTGGGCGGAGTCGACGTCGAGATGGTCGAGCAGGCCGGCCGCGTCGGCGGCCATGTCCTTGATCCGGTAGACGCCCGCGCGCGGGCTGCGCGTGAGCAGCTGCCGGAGCGTCGGCGGCGGGCCCGCAATCCGCGACGAGCGGCCGATGTCGCGGTTGTCGAAGCGGACGACCCGGAAGCCGTGACCGGCGATCTCGCGGCAGAAGTCCTCGTGCCAGCCGACCATCTGCGTGCCGAGGCCCATGATCAGCAGCAGCGTCGGATCGGCGGGGTCGCCGAACGTCTCGTAGCAGAGCGTCACGTTGCCGAGGTCGCAGAACTCCTCGTTCATGGTCGCGACCCTACCGGGCCTCAGGCCGCCACGGGCTCGGCCGGCGGCGGCGCGGGCGCCTGCTCCGGCGCGGGCGCCAGGACGTAGGGCGCTGGGTCGAACCGCCGGGTGCGCCGGCGGTAGTCCCAGGTCCACCCAGGCCACAGCGTGGTGTTCAAGCCGTTGCGGTCGATGTACCACGACGAGCAGCCGCCGGTCGTCCACACCGTGCCCTTCATGTTCCGCTGCACCTCGGCGTTGAAGCGCTCCTGCGCCTCGGGCCGCACCTCGACGGTCGCGGCCCCGCGCTCGCGCATCGTCCGCAGCGCGTCGAGCACGTAGCGGAACTGCGACTCGAGGATGTAGACGATCGAGTTGTGGCCCAGGCCCGTGTTCGGCCCGGTCAGCAGGAACAGGTTGGGGAAGCCCGCGACCGTCGTTCCCAGGTAGCCCTGCGGGCTGCCCTGGAAGACGTCGGCCATCGTCCGGCCTCCGCGACCGCGAACCCACTCGGTGAACGGCATGTCGGCCACGTGGAACCCGGTGCCGAAGATGATCGTGTCGACCGCGTGCTCCGTGCCGTCGGCGGTGACGATCGCGTGCTCGCGGACCTCGGTGATCGCCCCCGTCACGACGTCGGCGTTCGGCCGGCTCAGCGCCTCGTAGTAGGTGTTCGACATCAGGATCCGCTTGCAGCCCATCCGGTAGCCGGGGGTGAGCTTGGCCCGCAGCTCGGCGTCGTCGGGGATCTGCTTGCGCATGTGCTTGAGCGCGATCCTCTCGCCGGCCTTCATCAGGTCGGGCTTCTTGGTGAACGGCAGCACGCGGGACTCGAAGAACGCGTAGACCCCGGCGCGGAAGAGCTTCTGCGTGATCGGCAGGCGCCGGAACAGCCGCTTCTCCCATGGCCGGATCGGCCGGTCGGGGTGGGGCATGATCCACGGCGGCGTGCGCTGGAAGAGCGTGAGCCGCCCGACCTGCGGCTGGATCTTGGGAATGAACTGGATCGACGACGCGCCGGTGCCGATCACCGCCACCCGCTCGCCGGTCAGGTCGTGGTCGTGGTCCCAGCGCGCGGAGTGGAACATGGCCCCCTTGAACGAGCCGAGGCCGGGGATGTCGGGCAGCGCCGGGTCGCTGAGGCCGCCCTGGCCGCTGACCAGCACGCGCGCGGTGACCTCGCCGTCGCCGGTCCGCACGCGCCAGAAGCCCTGCGCCTCGTCCCACTCGGCGCCCTGCACCGCTGTGTTGAAGCGGATGTGCGGGCGCAGGCCGTAGCGATCCGCGCAGCCGCGCAGGTAGTCCCAGATCTCGTGCTGGAGCGGGAACAGCCGCGTCCAGTCGGGGTTCGGCGCGAACGAGAACGAGTAGAGCGCCGACGGGATGTCGCACTGACAACCGGGATAGGTGTTGTCACGCCACGTGCCGCCGACGTCGGCGGCACGCTCGAGCACGACGAAGTCGTCCTCGCCCTGTTGCTTGAGCTTGATGGCCAGACCGAGGCCAGCGAAGCCCGTCCCGACGATCGCAATCGGGAAGTCCGGAGTCTGCATCGCGCTCATCCGATCGGGGAGCCGGCGAGGACGAAGAACCAGACTTCGAAGGCCGCGATGGCGACCACCACGGTGGCGACGATCGACTTCTCGAAGCCGGTCAGCGAGCGGCGCACGGCGAGCTCGGGGCGCTCGTCGCGCAGGCTCCGCAGCCACGGCGTCGTGCGCCGCTTCGTCGGCTGGCCGCTGAGCATCTTGTAGGCCGCCTCGACGCGGACGAGCAGCGTCACCAAGACCGCCACCGCGACGGCGAGGGTCCCGAGCACGGCGCCGACCGCGTTCATCGACAGCCCGGTTCCCCCCTGGACACGGCTGCCGACCCAGATGGCCAGCAGCGGCGCGCCCGTCCACAGGTTCACGCTCAGCACCGCCGCGAGCGCGGCGAGGCCGATCCGCGCGAGGCGAATGGACGCCGGTAGCTGGGTCTGCTGATCGTCGGCCATCGCGCTCCCGGCAGCCATCATCGCACCTTCCGGTTGGAAACACTCATGTCTCCAATATCATAGACACTAATGTTCCCCACTGTGGCATCGGTCACACCCGACCCTCCGCGCCCCCTTCCCCGCGGCCCGCACCAGCTGGCGCGCGAGGTCGTCCTGGCCTCCCAGCGCGGCCGGCTGCTCGAGGCGATGGCCGACGTCGTCGCCGCGAAGGGCTACTCGGCCGCGACCGTGGCCGACGTGATCGCGTCGGCCGGCGTGTCGCGCAAGACCTTCTACGAGCACTTCCGCGACAAGGAGGACTGCTTCCTGGCCGCCTACGACGCGGGCGTCGACCTGCTCGTGCAGACCGTCCGCAGCGCGGGCCAGGACGCGCCCGACATGCTGGCGCGGGCACGCGCGCGGACGCAGACCTACCTCGAGACGCTGGCCGCCGAGCCGGCGTTCGCGCGGACGTTCCTCATCGAGGTCACCGGCGCCGGGCCGCGCGCGCTCGAGCGCCGCGATCGGGTCCACGAGCGCTTCGCCGAGATGCTGCGCGAGCAGCTCGACGAGGCCCGGCAGACGATCCCCGCGCTGCCGATCCAGCCTCCCGAGGTCTATCTCGCCGCGGTCGGGGCCACCGACCTGCTGGTCTCGCGCCTGGTGGGGCAGGGGCGGGCCGCCGAGCTCCCCGCGCTCGTGGACGTCGTGATGCTCATCCAGCTCGCGCTGCTCACTGCGACCGCACCGGAAAACGGTGTCTAGAGTGGGCCGATGCTCAAGGTCCAGCGCTCGATCGTGTCCGTCGTCGTCATCGTCGCCGCGGCGGCAGCGTGGGCGGCAGCGCCCGCCGGCGCGAGCCCTCCCGGCTTCGCCACGCCGACCATGGTCTCGCCCTTCATCCCCGGCTTCGAGCCCGATCTCGCGGTCGACACCAGCCCGCCGACCGCCGGGCAGATCTACACGAGCACGCCGTTCGGGTTCTCCACGACCCAGTCGTTCATCTTCCGCTCCAACGATGGCGCCCAGAGCTTCCACTTCACGGAGGGCAACGAGCTGGGCAAGCCCGCCACCTGCATCGGCGGGGGCGACAGCGAGCTGCAGATCGATCCCTCCAACGGCGCGCTGTTCTTCTCGGATCTCCAGGGCCTGACGAACTTCTCGAACTCGTCGTCGACCGACAGCGGGCGCACGTGGATGACCACCTGTGCCGCCGTCGTGGGCGCCGGGGTCGACCGCCAGTGGATCGGCCTCGACACGACGGGTGCCACGACGCCTGTCGGCGACACCGCCACCAGCGGCCGCGCCTACGAGGACTACGACAACGTCAGCCAGAACAGCGACACGAACGCCGACAACCAGCTGGGCAACCAGCTCGTCATGAACGAATCGGTCGACGGCGTGCACTACGGATCGAGCTGCCAGGCCGCGGGGGTGCCGTGCCCCGGCCCGCCGGCGGTGATCAGCCGCAACGAGGGCATCCCCGGAAACGTCGTGGTCGACAACACGACCGGGCCCTACCGCCACCGTATCTACGCGGTCCACACGGGGTCGTTGAACAACTCGGTGATCCTCAGCTGGTGCTCGGGGAAGTCCGGTGACGCGACCCCGGCCCTGGTGGCCACCGACTGCACCGATCCCACCCAGGTCGCCGCGGGCGACCCCGGCCGGGTCAACGTCAACTGGCACGACGCGGTGGTGCGGGCGCCGGGCGGCTACTTCACCGGCGACCTGTTCGCCTCGATCGCGCTCGACCAGGCGGGCAACGTCTACGTGGTGTGGTCTGAGTACCCCTACAAGCTCGACTCCCAGGGCAACAAGGTCGAGAACGGCCCGGGCGTCATCGACCTGGCGGTCTCCACCGACGGCGGCCAGCACTTCGGCGCCCCCATCCCGGTCTCGCCCTCGTCGTTGGGCAACAACGTCATGCCCTGGGTGACCGGGGGCAGCGCCGGCCGCATCGGGATCGCCTGGTACGGCGCTCAGGAGGCCGAGGAGAACGGCAACTTCGGCCCCGACACGCTCGACCACGGGGTGTGGAACAGCTACTACGCCCAGAGCGTCGATGCCGCGGGCGGCTCGCCCAGCTTCACGGTCGTGCCCGTCAGCGACCACCCGGTCAAGTTCGGCAACATCTCCACCCAGGGCCTCGGCGGCTCACCCGACCGCAGCCTCGGCGACTTCATGCAGGTCCAGACCGGCATCGGCGGTGAGGCCGTCGTGAGCTACGTCGACGACACGTCCGCCGATCGCAACCCCGACTACTGCCAGGGCTGCGGCGAGACACCGTCAGAGGCGGCCGGCCCGATCATGATCGCCCGCCAGGCCGTCGGCACGGGCCTGTTCGCCAGCCATGCCGAGCTGACCGCAGGCGCGCCGGCGTTCGGCCAGGTGTCCGATCCAGCCGGCAAGGGCTACCCCGACGCGTTCCTTGGCGCGGGCGGGACCGACACCAACGCGAGGCCGAACCTCGACGTCACCGGCGTCACCGTCAGTCAGCCCGATGCCAAGCACGCGACGATCGCGATGAGCACGGCCGACCCCAATCTGGGCAAGGACCTCGCGGTCGACCCGTCGCAGTTCGGCGGAGGGTCCGGGCAGTGGATCGTGCGCTGGGCGGCGCCGCAGTACGACAAGCCGGGAGACGGCAACATCCTCTATACCGGCCTGCAGGTGGGCTCCGACGGGACGCCGCAGTTCTTCACGGGCACCACGTGCGCGATCGGCACGACGCACACCAAGTACTTCACCTACCCGCCCACCACCTCGGTGCCCGGCGCGATCTCGGGCTCCACGATCACCTGGACGGTCCCGCTGACGGCGATCGGCAACCCCGGTCTCGGGCAGTCGATGTTCAGCGTCACGGGCTTCACCGCCGTGCAGTCGGTGCCCTCCAGCTCGCCCGGGGGAGCCTGCAGCGACCCGGCCAGCGGCTCGGGGAACCCGCAGATCCCATCGCTGATCGACGCCTCGCCCCCGTTCACCTACACCATCGGGGGCCGCGCGGCCGCATCGCAGGGCACGGCCGGCGCCGGCCAGTACCCGGGCACGGTCAGCGCCGCGGGAGGCTCGACCGTGTGCAACGCGGCCCGGGGGTTCTCGTCGGTATCGGTGCGGCGCCGCGGCCACGGGCTGCGCATCGCCTTCACCCGCGCGGTCAAGCACCCGGTGACCGTCGACGTCTTCCAGGTCAGCCAGGGCGCGCGCGTGCTCGGCGACCGGCGTATTGCGCACTTCGGCGGCCGGACCCACAGCTTCACGTGGTCGGGGCGCCGTGTCCACGGCAGCCGCTCGCCGACCGACGGCTACGACGTCGTGCGCCTGTCCATGCCGCTCGCCGGTCACGCGGTCGACACGCGCCGGATCGCCCTGGTGCGGCGCCACGGGCGCTTCGCCCTACGGCCGGCGTTCGACCGCTCGGCGGCCTGTGGGGAGATCACGTCGTTCAAGCTCGTGGAGCCCGCCTTCGGCCGCAACCGGGCCCTGGGGATCTCCTACTCGCTGCGCGACGACGCCAGCGTCTCGGTGTCGGTGCTCCGGGGCGGCCACGTCGTGCACCGCTGGCGCGCGGTCACGCGGCTTCAGCACCGCCTCTACCGGCTGCGGCTGGCCGGCCGGAAGCTGCGGCCGGGCGACTACCACGTGGTGCTGCGCGCGGTGGAGCCGGGAGCGAAGGCAAGCCAGACGCTGACGGCGCGGCGCCTCTAGCGGCCGCGCGCCGGTAGGCCAGCGCCGCCCCGGCGGCGGTGCCGAGCGCGGCCAACCCGCCGATGACCAGGCCGACGCGCGGGCCCGCCGACTCGGCGATCCAGCCGATCAGCGGGGCGCCGATCGGCGTGGAGCCGAGGAAGACCACCGAGTAGAGCGCCATCACGCGACCGCGCAGCTCGCCCGCCGCCAGCTGCAGCGACGAGTTCACGCCGGCCGCGAACGTGACGCTGGCGGCACCCAGCGGGGCGAGCACCAGCATCTGACTCCACTGCGTCGGCGCGAGCGAGCCCGCGAGCTCCGCCGTCCCGAAGAGGGCCGCCGACCAGACGAGCAGGTGGGCGGTGACGCGCCCGCGGTGGCCGGCCAGCAGCGCGCCGCCGATCGACCCCACGCCCATCGAGGCCATGAGCAGTGCGTAGGTGGTCGCGGTGCCGTGCCAGGTGAACTTCGCGAACAGCGGCAGCAGCACCTGGAAGTTGTAGGCCAGCGTCCCGATGACGACCATCATCAGCAGCGGGATGCGCAGGTCGGGACGCGCCGCGACCTCGCGAATCGCGGCGCGGACCTGGCCGGAGCGCCGCGGCGCTCGGGTCGGGGTCCGCAGCGCCGAACGGTCCATCCCCCGCAGGGCTTGGAGCATCGCGCCGAAGGACAGCGCGTTGATCAAGAAGCACGGCCCCACCCCGACCAGCGCGATCAGCCCGCCGGCGAACATCGGACCCGCGATGCGAGCGGTGTGGATGATCACGCTGTTGAGCGAGACCGCGTTGACCACCTTCTCGGGCCCGACGAGCTCCATGACGAAGGTCTGGCGAGCGGGGTTGTCGACCGCGTTGATCGTGCCGCGGATGACCACCAGCACGAGGACCATCCACAGCTGGACGTTGCCGCTGACCGTCAGCACCCACAGCGTCAGGGCGGGTATCGCCATCAGCGTCTGCGTGAGCATCAGCAGCCGCCGCTTGTCGTAACGGTCGACGAACACGCCGCCCAGCGCCCCGAGCAGCAGGATGGGCAGGAACTGCAGCCCGGCGGTGAGGCCGACCGCGACGCCGCTGCCGGTGAGCTTGACCACCAGCCAGGTCTCGGCGACCGTCTGCATCCAGTTGCCGGTGATCGAGATCACCTGGCCGGTGAAGTACCGGCGGTAGTTGGGAACGGTCAGGGAGTCGAGCGTGCGGCGGACGGCGACCGTCAAGCGGGTTCGCCCTCCAGGAGCTGCTCGAGCAGCTCGGCGGCGCGCGCCAGCGTGGCGCGGTCGGCGGCGGGCAGCCCGCGCAGGCGCTCGGCCAGGAACAGGTCCTTGCGGGTGCGCAGCTCGGCGACCAGGGCGCTGCCCTCGTCCGACAGGGCGATCAGGCACGACCGTCCGTCGGCCGGGTCGGCGGTCCGGGCGACAAGGCTCTTCTCCTCGAGGCGGGCGATCAGGCGTGTCGCCGTCGGGCGCTGGATGCGCTCGCGCGCCGCAAGCTCGCTCGGGGTCAGCGGGCCGTGCCGGGCGACGGTGGCCAGCGCGGCGTTCAGCGACGGGCTGAGACCCCCGCCCGCCTCCTGGCGCAGCCGGCGCGCGGTGCGGGTGACCGCGAGGCGCAGGCGTGGGGCAAGAGGCGGCGCTGCCGAAGTGGTTTGCATTGCTAATTAGTTTAGCAAACGATCTCGTCCCCGCCGCAGGCCGTGGTGCAGCTGGCCCTCGATGCGCAGCGCGGCGAGGCCGGCGCGCGCGAAGCCCAAACGCCCCTCGTAGGCCAGGAAGCGCTCGTCCCAGCGCGGGCGGAACTTCGCGTTGAAGCGCAGCAGCGACTCCATCTGGACGTACCGGCTGGCCACCCGGACGGCGCGGCCGCCGGCGTGCTCGAGCCGGCCGTGCGGCTCGCGCAGCCAGCGCGAGAAGGCGGCGAAGTTCAGCGACAGCTCGGCGATGTCGGCGGCGCTGGCGGCGGCGATCGCCTCCAGGACGAGCACGTCCATGAGCCCGTTGGCGGCGGAGGGGTCGCGGCGCATCATCGACACCGACCACGCCGGGCGACCGTGGCTGGGGACAAGGTGCAGGAGGCCGCGCGTCGCGCCCGCCGGGTCGCGCCCCACCACCACGACCGTGTCGGCCTGGTGGGCGCCGCGCAGCGTGTCCATCGCCCAGGCGAAGCTGCGCTCGGGCGCCCGGCCGAGCGCGCGGGCGGCCAGCGCCTCGAGCTCGGCCAGCTCGGCCTCGGCGAGGTCACCCAGGCGCCGGACCTCGATCGTGTGCCCCTCGCGCTGCAGCCGCAGCGCCGGCTTGCGCAGCCTGCGCATCTCCGTGCCGCGCGTTGAGAAGGCCTCGGTCTCGACGATCGCCTCGTCGCCGACGTACAGGCAGCGCAGGCCGGCGGCTTCGAGCGCGGGGCGCGTGCGCACGCTCGCCCCGAGGACGGCGAGCCGCAGCCGCCGCTGGCGCGCCAGCGTGCGCGCCCGGGCCAGCAGCGGCGGGAGCGCATCAGGTGGCCCGACGGGATCGCCGGCGACGAGCAGCACGCCACCGAGCACCGCATAGCCGATCAGGGCCTCCCCGCCGGTGGCAATCAGGTGCTCGAGGTCGTCGCGGAGCTTGAAGAAGCTCAGCGTGTCGTCGCCGTGGCGGCGGACGAGCTCGAGCACCTCCGGCCGCACGCTGCGCTGGGACACGCCTCCGAATCTAGTCGCGCGACCTACGGGAAGGCGGCCAGCGCGCCGGCGGTCTCCGGAGCGTCGCCGTTGCGGCTGGCCTGGCCGTGGCCGTTGGCCGAGGACTCGCCCTCGCCGCGGTAGGGCCCGGGCTTGGGGCGCTCGGTCCCGCCCGGGAAGGCCAGGCGGACGATCGTGCGCTGGACCATCAGCCACTGCTGCAGGAACGGGCCGCTGTTGTAGGGCAGGTCGTACTTCTCGCAGATCGCCTTGACGCGCGGCGCGACCTCGGCGTAGCGCGAGCTCGGCATGTCCGGGAAGAGGTGGTGCTCGACCTGGTAGCCGAGGTTGCCGCTCATCACATGGAACGCCGGGCCGCCCTCGATGTTCGCCGCCCCCACGAGCTGGCGCACGTACCAGCCGCCGCGGGTCTCGTCCTCGACCTCGCCCTGGCCGAAGGTGTAGGTCTGGTCGGGGAAGTGCCCGCAGAAGATGATCGCGTGCGACCACAGGTTGCGCAGGATGTTGGCGGTGACGTTGGCCAAGACCGTCGCGCGGTACGTCTCGGCGCCGCGGGTCAGCGCGCGCTCGGCGATGCCGCGCGTGCGGCTGCGGCGCTTCAGGCTGTTGAGCGCACGCTCCCGCCGGGTGAGCGGCTCGCCGGCGATCAGCTCGACGGCGGCCCGCGCGCCCGCCGCGGCCAGCGCGCTGATCAGCGGCCACGCGACGTAGTCCTTGACGACCTGCCGCCGCGCCTTGCCGGCGATCCCCTTGAGCTCCTT
>JAWVFY010000223.1:0-5632 GCA_033855575.1 Solirubrobacteraceae bacterium | reverse complement strand
ACGTCTGAGAATCTGCTGAGCGTGGGCTCAGGGCGCAGGAGCCGCGCGGGTGAACCCGCCGAGGTGGTGGCGCCTGACCGTCAGCGGCACGCCGGCGCCGGCCTGGCGGCTCAGCACGTCCAGGACGGCGGCGCTGGGCGCGCCGTAGACCTGGATGCTCGTGGTCGCCTCGAGGGTCTCGGCGTAGGCGCGGGCCGCCCGCTCGGCGACGACGCCCATGTGGAACTCCATCGACTCTGCGTCGGGGTGGATCTGGACGACGCCGACCTCGGTGCCGTCCTCGCTCGCGTACTCGTGAAAGGCGATCAGCCGGGGCTCGTTCGCCTCGACGAAGTCGCAGAGGCCGGGCACCCGTTGGCGCTCCTCCTCGAGCTTTCCCTCCTTGAGGCGGTTGGTGGCGATGAAGATGAACGGCCCGGACACGGCGGCTCCCCTGTTCGATGGCGGTCAGGCGCGCCTGACCGGGCACGCGAGCCTGTCACGCCTCGGCCGTCACCACCCTCGACGCGCACCCGGCGTTCGCCCGCGACGCCGTTGCGGCGGCGCGCGGCCGCGTCCGCCACGCTTCGAAGGCGACCACGAGCGCGAGGCCGGCCACGACGCTGCCGAAGATCTCGAAGGTCTGCTGGATGCCGAGCGACCCGACGGCGAGCCCGGCCAGGACCGCCGGGACCGACAGCGAGCCGTAGGCGACGACGTAGAACGCCGACATGACCTCGCCCCGGTGCTCGGGCGGGATCGCCGCCGACAGCGAGCGCAGGGCGCCCAGGAAGGCAACGCCGAAGCCGGCGCCGCCGACGACCGCGCCACCCAGGAACAGCACCGCGGACTGAGACGAGGCCGCCAGGACGATCAGGACCATGCCGACCGACAGCGCCACCGCGCCGGCCGAGGCCGCCAGCCAGGGGGCAGAACGCGAGAACGAGAGCTGTGCGACCGACGCCGACGCGGCGAGCGCGAACATCCCGACGCCGGTGACGATGTGGTCCTGGCTGTGGAAGATCACCGCCGCCAGCTGCGGCCCCAGCGAGAGGAAGAGCCCTCCGATAGACCACGAGGCCAGGACAGCGAGCGAGGCGAGCAGGAACGGGCGGCGCACCGCGGCGGGCACGTGCGGGCGCTGCGGGGTCAGCTGCAGCCGGCCGCGCCCGGCCACCGGCTCGGGCTCGGCCATCCGCAGGACGCCGGCCAGCGCAATCGCAAACAGGACGAACACGCCCACGTAGGGCAGGACTCGCGGGGCGGGCAGCAGCTCCACGAACGCCGCCGAGACCAGGACGCCCAGCCCCATGCCCGCGGTCGAGACGACGCCGTTGGTCAGGCCGACGCCGTTGGTATCGCGCTGCGGATGCAGGTCGAGCAGCGCGGCACTCGCGGCGCCGAGCGCCAGGCCGGTCGCGAGGCCCTGGACGCCGCGTGCGACGAACAGCCACACCACCGAATCAGCAACCGCGTAGAGGACCGTCGAGCCGAGCAGGACGCTGAGCGCGACGACCAGGACCGGGCGACGCCCAACCTCATCGGACACGCGCCCGGCGAGGACGAGGGCCACCAGCACGGCGACCGCGTACGTCGAGTAGACGAGCGTCAGCGTCAGCGACGAGAAGCCCCACAGCTCGCGGTAGGTGCCGTACAGCGGCGAAGGCGTGCCCGACGCGAAGAGCGCCAGGCCGATGATCGCGGCGACGAGGGCATACGCGCCGCGCGGAGACAGCGGTCGGCGCGCCGGCGGCGTGACCGGTTCCTCGACCGCCGCGGCCTCCTCCCCCACCTCGGCCGCCGGGGCCGATGCGGTGACGATGGCGGGGGCGGTGGAGGCGGCGACGCGCACGAAGTCGGCGGTCGCGCCCGCGGCCAGTCGGTTGAGGCGGGCGGCGTTGTGGTTCAGGGCGGTGTCGGTGCTCACGTCGGATCCCTCATTCCGTATTTCCAAACTCATGGAACTATAGAAGAGTTGTAGCATGTTGGTCGTGAGCACGCCCACCGCCCCCCGCGAGAAGATCGTCCACCCCGACCCGTCGGCGTTCGACCTGGCCACGATCATGCGCACGCTCGGCGACCCCGTCCGCCTCGACATCGTGCGGCTGCTGGCCAGCGAGGGCGAGCACAGCTGCGGCCGGCTCTCGGCGACCCTGGGTCTCCCCACCTCCACCAGCTCCTACCACCTGCGCCTGCTGCGCGAGGCCGGAGTCCTGCGCACCCGCGCGGAGGGCACCACCCGCCTGATCTCGCTACGCCGCGACGAGCTCGAGGGCCGCTTCCCCGGGCTCGTCGATGTCCTGACGCGCGACTAGCGGCAGACCGACGGGTCGGCGACCGCAGGGTCGGCTCGGGGGGTCTCAGGCGAAGCCAGACGCTGGAGGCGCTGGCTGTCGATCCACTTCGTGAGCTCGCCAGGGGGCAGCGCGGGACTGAAGAGGAACCCCTGACCCTTGTCGCACCCGCCGGCCAGCAGCCGGTCCCGTGTCGCCGCGGTCTCGACGCCCTCCCCGACGACATCCATGCCAAGTCCGTGCCCGAGGTTGATGACGGCATTGACCACGGCGCGATGACGATCGCTGCCGAGCATGCCGATGACGAAGCGCTTGTCGATCTTGATCTCGGCAAACGGAAGCCGGACGAGGCGATCGAACGACGAGTGGCCGATGCCGAAATCGTCGAGCGCCAGGCTGACGCCCATCGCCGTGAGCTGGTCGGCCACGGTGAGGGCACGCTCGGGCATCTCAAGCGCCGCCTCGGTGATCTCCAGCGCGATGAAGCTGGGCGGAAGATCCCAGCGCTCGAGCAGGTCCGCGACGACGCGCACCAGCCGCTGGTCCGCGAAACTGCGGGGCGAGACGTTGATCTCGACCAGCAGGTCGCGCATGTCGCGACGCCACAGGCTCGCCTGTCGAATGGCCGCGTCGAGCACGTAGCGGGAGAACCGCATCTCCAGCCAGCGGCTCTCGGTTGCGTGCAGCCACTGCCCGGGCAGCAGCTGGCCGAGCCGCGGATGGTTCCACCGCGCCAGCGCCTCCACCCGGGTGGTCTCGCCGGTCGCCAGCGTCACCTTGGGCTGGTAGTGCAGGACGATCTCGCCGCGACGCATGGCCAGCCAGACGCGCATCAGCATCCACGGGTTCGTGGGCTCGACGTGGGCGCTGGCGACGATGATCGCCCGGAAGATCGCTGGGAACAGCGCGGCGTAGAGCACGACCCACACGCGACCGAGGTGCGCGGACGTGAGCCACAGCGCCCCCAGGAGGCTGGCGAGCACGAGGATCGCGAACGTCTGTCGTTGGTTGATCGTGTAGCGCATGGGGTTGGCGCGGCGGCGCTGTCCATCCGGTTGTACGCGGCGTGCGTTGCATCCGCGTTTCACCTGGAACTGGTGCAGTTGGCAGCACCTGCTGCTCGGGCTACTCTGGAGCGGAAGAGACAGGGGGCAGATGGGCAAGAAATCGTGGCTGGCGATCGACGCAAGCACTCCCCTGGTCACACGCGCGCGGGAGCTGCGACGGGCCTGGGAGCGCTTCGTGACCGATCGTGTGTCCGCGGACGTCCGCACCCCGATCGCGCGCTCCTGGCAACGCTCCGAAGATGCGGGGCTGGACCCGTCCGAGACCCAGCTCGCCCCGACCGTGGCCGATGCCGCGGAGGCGTCGGCACGCTGGGACGCGCACCCGCTCGCGCGGGCGGCGCCGCTGATCCACGAGAGCCTGTCCGGCATCGCCCGCGGGTCGGGGCACCTCGTCGTCGTCAGCGACGCCGATGGGCTGTTGCTGTGGATCGAAGGCGACCCGCGTGTCCGCTCGCGCGCGGCCGACGCGATCAACTTCGCCGAAGGCACGTTGTGGAGCGAGGCGGGGGCCGGGACCAACGCGGTCGGCACGGCGCTGGCGGCCGACCACCCGGTGCAGGTCTTCGCCGGCGAGCACTTCAACGAGGTCGTGCACCGGTGGGCGTGCTCGGCTGCTCCGATCCACGACCCCGACGACGGGCGCCTCCTCGGCGTGATCGATCTCACCGGCCTGATGGAGTCGGCCCACGCTCACAGCCTCGGCCTGGCCATCACCGCGGCCAGCGCCGTCGAGGCCCAGCTGCGCTGGGTGCTGCTCGAGCGCGACCGGCTCCTGCGTGCGCGCTTCGCCGAACGGGTCGCCGCCGGCCGGGGCCGGCGGGCACTGGTGACGCCGACCGGGCGGGTCCTGGCCCAGGATCCGGCGCCGTGGGTGGCGGACGAGCGACTGGTCGTCCCACCTGGTGGGGGCGAGCTCGTCCTGTCCTCAGGGACGCGGGCGTTCGCCGAGCCGCTCGGCCACGAGGAGGCGTTCGCCCTGCGCGTCCTCGAGGACCCACGGGGCGCGCGCCGCCGCGCTCGGGTCGGGCACGTGAGCCTCATGACCCGCGATCGCGCGGAGGTCCAGATCAAAGGCGCCACAGTGCGGCTGAGCCGCCGGCACAGCGAGATCCTCGCCCTGCTGATGTCCCGCCCGGCCGGATTGACCAGCGAGGAGCTGGCGGCCGACCTCTACGGCGACGCCGGGCGGCCCGGCTCGGTCCGCGTCGAGATCTCCCGGATGCGCAAGCTGGCCGGAGACTGGGTCGACACCGAGCCCTACCGGCTGTCGATCGACATCGAGAGCGACGTGGGTCGGGTGCGGGGGCTGCTCGACCGCGGGGCGATCCGAGAGGCGGCCGAGGGCTACGAGGGCCCGTTCCTGCCACGTTCCGAGGCCCCGGGGATCGTCCGCGAGCGCGAGGCGCTCGACGCCTGGGTCCGCCAGGCTGTCATGACCTCCGACGACACCGAGGCGCTATGGGCGTGGGTCCAGTCCGCCTCCGGCGCCGACGACCTGCCCGCCTGGCAGCGTCTGCTCTCCCATCTGGAGTTCCACGACACCCGCCGCAGCCTCGCCGCGGCACAGATCGCGGCACTGCGCAGCGCGCTCCGAACCTGACGAGATGGTCAGTCGATCAAGCCCTGACGCATCGCCTCGGCCACGGCCGATGCCCGGTCAGAGACCCCGAGCCGGGCGTACGCGTCCTCGAAATGGCGCTTGACCGTGGCGGAGCTGACCGCCAGCTCCTTGGCGATGTCGACCGCTGGGACCCCGCGCGCGGCGAGCTGCAGGACCTCGGTCTCACGAGGCGTCAGAACGCGGACGATGAGCTCGCCGCGGCGTTGAGCCAGGAAGTAGCCGACCTCGTGTCCCATGCCGACGAGCGCTCGGAGCATCCGATCGCTGGGCTCGAAGGGCTCCGCGGAGAGGAACTCGAGGATCGCGAGCGTCTCTCCGGCGGCGACGGCCGGGATCGCGATCGCCGCCGCGATCCCCGCCTCTCGCATAGCCGCCGCGCGTCGCGCCGGGGCCGTGAGCGCTGGCTCGTCCGAGGCGACCGGCTGGCGCCCGACCCAGGCCCGTCCGAGCAGCGGCTCCCCGTGACCTGGGTGCCAGTTGCGCGTGGCATCGGCCACGTCCAGCAGCAGCGTCGACTCGACGTGCCAGACCCTGGTGGCGACCAGGATCGTCGTCCGCGGCACCCAGAGCACGCCGAAGGGCAGGTTCAGGGCCGCGCCCAGGCCGGCCAACAGGGACTCAGCGCCTTCGTCGAACGTGTCCCACGCGTCCAGCGCCGCGGACACCGCCGC
>JAWVFY010000222.1:0-4947 GCA_033855575.1 Solirubrobacteraceae bacterium | reverse complement strand
GCGATGCACACGCTGGTACCGGAGAAGGCGGAGGGCTGGGTGTGGCGCTGCCACATCGATCTCTCGACGCCCAACCCGGCGACGATCGCGCGGCTTCTCCCCTACATCACCACCTATCCGCAGTCGCTGTTCCACATGCCCCAGTACGTGCCGAAGGGCATGGGCGGCAAGGTCAACATCGTGCCGCCCGCGATCGACCCGCTGGCACCCAAGAACATGGCGCTGTCCCCCGAGGACGCGTCCTACGTCTGCGACCAGTTCGGCATCGACGTCGACCGCCCGCTGATCTGCCAGGTCTCGCGCTTCGACCCTTGGAAGGACCCGCTCGGCGTCATCGACGCGTACCGTCTGGTCAAGGCCGAGCGGCCCGAGGTGCAGCTCGCGCTCGTCGGCTCGATGGCCAGCGACGACCCCGAGGGCTGGGACTTCTTCAACTCGACGATCGAGCACGCCGGCGGCGATCCGGACATCCACATCCTCAACAACTTCAACAACGTCGGGGCGATCGAGGTCAACGCCTTCCAGTCGCACTCCGACGTCCTGATCCAGAAGTCCACGCGCGAGGGCTTCGGCCTGACGGTCAGCGAGGCGATCTGGAAGGGCCGGCCCTTCATCGGCGGCGCGGTTGGCGGAATCCCGTTGCAGGTGGAGAATGGCGTCTCGGGGTATCTGGTCCATACCGTCGAGCAATGCGCCGAGCGAACCGTCGACATCCTGAAGGACCCCGCGCTGGGCAAGGCCCTGGGCCGGCGCGGCAAGGAGCACGTGCGCAAGCACTTCCTGACCCCGCGCTACCTGCGGGACTACCTGCGGATCTTCAGCGACCTGCTCGGGGTCTAGGGGTGGCGACGGCCGCCATGTGGCGGTCGGAGGAGAGCCCGCGTGCCTGACGGCACTCCCCGGCCGCTGGTCCTGGTCTCCAACCGGGGCCCGGTGACCTTCGCCGACGACGGGTCGATGACCCGCGGGACGGGCGGGCTCGTCACCGCCCTGACCGGCCTGGCCTCCTACCGCGACGCGACGTGGATCGCCTCGGCGATGACCGACGGCGACGCCGAGCGCGCCGAGGCAGCGGGCGACCGGCCGTTCAGCGTCTCGCTGGGGGGCGGCGACGAGCTCGACGGCGAGTACCAGGTGCGGCTCGTCGTCAGCGACCCCTACGCCTACGACCGCTTCTACAACATCGTCGCCAACCCGATGCTGTGGTTCATCCAGCACTACCTGTGGGACCTGTCCAACGCCCCGGACATCCGCCGCCACGAGGTCGAGGCCTTCGAGTTCGGCTACAACGTCGTCAACGAGGACCTCGCCCGGGCCGTCGTCGAGGAGATCGAGGGTGACTCCGAGCCGGTCGTGATGGTCCACGACTACCACCTCTACACGCTGCCCGGCCTGGTGCGGCGAGCTCGCCCGGACGTCTTCCTGCACCACTTCGTCCACATCCCGTGGACCCAGTCGGACTCCTGGCGCGTGCTCCCGCGGCGGATCCGCGAGGAGCTCTACAGCGGGCTGCTGGCCAACGACATCATCGGCTTTCACACCCAGGCCTACCGGCGCAACTTCCTGCAGTGCTGTGAGGACCTGATGGACCTCGAGGTCGACATGGAGCAGGGCATCGTCCACTGCGAAGACCGCGAGGTCTGGGTCCGGGCCTACCCGCTGCCGATCGACTCGACGGCGATCCGCAAGACCGCGCGCTCGGTCCGCGTCCGCGAGTTCGAGGACGAGCTGCTGGCCCGGCGCCGCGACCACCTGATCCTGCGCGTCGACCGCGCCGACCTGTCGAAGAACGTGCTGCGCGGCTTCAGCGCGTTCGACCTCTTCCTCGAGCAGCACCCCGAGTTCAGCGAGCGGGTGACGTTCATCGCCCAGCTGATGCCGTCACGGACCGACGTGCCCGAGTACGCCGAGTACCTCGAGCGGATCGAGGCGCTTGTCGCGGTCGTCAACCACCGCCACGGTACGCCCGACTGGATGCCGATCCAGCTCAAGCTGCGCGACGACCTCGACGAGGCGGTCGCCGCCTACAAGCACTACGACGTGCTGCTGGTCAACGCGATGTTCGACGGGATGAACCTCGTGGCCAAGGAGGGGCCGCTGGTCAACGAGCACGCCGGCGTCTCGATCCTCTCGGAGAACACCGGCGCCCACGAGGAGCTCGGCGAGTTCGCGCTCAGCGTCAACCCGTTCGACATCCAGGAGACCGCCGACTCGATCCACGCCGCGCTGACGATGCCCCCCGCCGAGCGCGAGCGCCGCGCCCAGGGCCTCAAGAACATCGTCCTGCAGCGCGACCCGGGCGACTGGATCGACGAGCAGCTCGCCGACATCCGCAAGAAGGCGGGGAGCGGCGAGGCGGCGTCGACCGGCTGAGGCGGGCCACTGATCGGACTTTCGGTCGCATACCGACCAAAACTCCGATCAGCTTCCCAGCCCGAACTCCTCGGTGGCGATCGCGGCCGCGGAGGGAGCGGGCGCGGGCGGGCGCGGCGGCGGGCGCCGCACCGCCACGGGCGCCCGCCGCGCCACCACGGGCGCGGGCCGCGGCGCCGGGCGCCGCCTTCTCCTCGCCCTCGGCGCGCGACGCGCCGCCACCCCACGCCGCTTGACCGGTCGCGTCACCACCGCCCTCGGCGGCGAAGCCACCACCGGCACCACCCGCCCGGCCGGCACCCTCACCGGCGTCCCGCCCAGCCGCGGCCAGGCGAGCACGAGCGCCAGGACGCCCAGCAGCACCGTCAGCCGGGCGACGTTCGCCCACCGGATCCGGCCCCGCCAGGACGGCTCGCTCATGCCTCGCAGTAGTCCTGGCGAGCGCGCGGTCGCCCCGAAACCCTTTGGTCGCGTGCTGCGCCGCTCCCCGGAGCGACAACCTCATGGCGGCCACGAACCCCCTCTACGACCTGGTCCTGCTCCTCGACGCGAGCGCCGAGGACGCGCGCCGCGCCGAGATCCTCAAGACCACCGAGGACGCCGTGGCCAAGGGCGGCGAGGTCGTCAACAAGCAGGAGTGGGGCGCCCGCGCGCTGGCCTACGAGATCGGCCACAAGAAGGACGCCGAGTACCACCTGCTGCAGTTCCACGGCACCCCCGATCTACTGCGCCAGCTCGACCGGGCGCTGCGGATCACTGACGAGGTCGTCCGCTTCCGGATCATCAAGCTCGCTCCCGGTACGCCCGCTCCGCCGGAGCAGCGTTCCGAGCCCCGCCCCGGTGCCCTCCCCGAGGACATCGCTCCCGTCGCCGACGAGGACGACGGCCGCCGCGCCGAGCCCGCCTACGAGAGCGCCCCCGTGGGCGCTCTGGGCGAGTCCGACGACGACGAGCGCTAGCGCTTCGCGCCGTCAGAGCGCTGCTTCGCACAGCGACTCTCCGGAAACTGCAGCAACTTCCGCATGGCGGGGCGATGCCTTCCGAGCCCATGTCTAGACTCGGCGACAGTCTTCAGTTCGTTCCCGAAAGGACCCCGTCGTGGCCGCCTCGAACATCAACCGGGTGATCATCACCGGCAACCTCACCGCCGATCCCGAGCTGCGCTCGCTGCCCAGCGGGACCTCCGTCTGCAAGCTGCGCGTGGCGGTCAACACCCGCCGCAAGGACGGTCAGAGCGGGGAGTGGCGTGACTTCCCCAACTACTTCGACGTGACCGTGTGGGGCGCGCAGGGCGAGAACTGCGCCCGCTACCTGTCCAAGGGCCGCGGTGTCGCCATCGACGGCCGCCTGGAGTGGCGCGAGTGGCAGGACAAGGACACCGGCAAGAACCGCCAGTCGATCGACATCATCGCCGACACGGTCCAGTTCCTCTCCGGGCCCGATGGCGGCGGCCAGGGTGGCGGCGGCAACGGCTTCACCGCCCGCTCCGATGTCCCGGTCAACACCGACGACTTCGCCACGGCGCCTGTCGGCGGGGGCAGCAGCCCGGCCGCCGACGAGGACATCCCCTTCTAGCGCTCGTGGCGACCGGCACGCGCCGGAGCTTCTACACTGTGCGGACGCGCGCCACGCCGGCGCGCGTCTTCACGTAGCGAGAACTTTTCGAGGTTTCAGTGGCCAAGCAGCGCACCAAGCCGACGCGCAGGCGCGAGAAGAAGGGCGGTCCGGGTTCCGGTCGCCGCAAGCCCTGCCCGTACTGCAAGGACAAGATCGAGCAGGTCGACTACAAGGACACCGCGTCCCTGCGCCGGTTCATCTCCGAGCGGGGCAAGATCCGCTCGCGGCGGATCACCGGCGCCTGTCGCCGCCATCAGAGCCAGATCGCCCGGGCGGTCAAGCGCGCTCGCGAGCTGGCGCTGCTGCCCTACGTCAACGAGAACGCCCGCGAGGGCGCCCGCGCGCCCCGGCGCGACGAGGACAGGTAGCCGTGCCCGAGGCGATCCTGCTCGCCGACGTCGAGCAGCTGGGCGAGAAGGGCACCGTGGTCGACGTCTCGAAGGGCTATCTGCGCAACTTCCTGATCCCGCGCAAGCTCGCGGCCCCCGCCACCAAGGGCGCGGTCGACGCGGCCAAGCGGCGGATGGACCTCGAGGAGAAGGCGGCGCGCGACGCCGTCGAGCGCGCGCACGAGCACGCCGAGACGCTCAACCGCACCGTCCTGACCATCACCCAGCAGGCCGGCGACGACGGCCGCCTGTTCGGTTCGGTCACCACGCAGGACATCGCCGACGCGATCAAGGACGCCCGCGGCGTCACCGTCGACAAGCGCAACGTGCACCTCGAGCAGCCGATCAAGTCGGTGGGCACGTACATGGTCGTCGTGGAGGTCGCCAACGGCGTGACCGCCACGGTCAAGACCATGGTCAACGCCTCCTAGCGGGAGCCCTGTGCACCTGCGGCCCCGCGGCGCAGGCATCAGCCAGCCCATCACGGCGGTCGAGCTGTTCTTCGACCTCGTGTTCGTCTTCGCGATCACGCAGCTCTCCCATCGGGTGCTCGACGACCTGACCATCG
>JAWVFY010000221.1:0-18398 GCA_033855575.1 Solirubrobacteraceae bacterium | reverse complement strand
CCCGACGAGACCCGGGCGCTCCTGGCCGCGGGCAACCGGCCGGCCGAGCGTGCGCAGCGGACGATGCCCGGCGGCCAGGTGGTTCTCCAGTCGACCGCATCGCAGCTCGTGTCGACGCTGGTCGACCCCCAGCCGGGCGAGCGGGTGCTCGACCTGTGCGCCGCGCCGGGCAACAAGACCACGCATCTCGCGGCGCTGATGGCCGACCGCGGCGAGGTCGTCGCCTACGAGCGCCATGCCGGCCGCGCCGCCGCGCTGGCCGGGCGGTGCACGGCGCTGGGTGCGAGCATCGTCCGCGTCGTGGAGGCCGACGCCGCCGAGGCGACCGGGAGCTTCGACCGGGTGCTGCTCGACCCACCGTGCTCGGGCCTGGGGACGCTGGCGCGCAATCCCGACCTGCGCTGGCGGATGACTCCCCAGCGGGTGGAGGGGCTCGTCGCCGAGCAGGAGCGCCTGCTGGACGCCGCGCAGCGCTGCGTGGCGCCCGGCGGCCGGCTGGTCTACAGCGTCTGCACGCTGTCACCGCCGGAGGAGCGGCTGCCCGGCGCGCAGATCCGCCGCACATGGCCGCACCGCGACGGGACGGACGGGTTCTATATTGCCGTCGATGGCTGAGGCCGTGAACCTCGGGCCCGCGTGCCCGGACTGCCACGAGCCCTGGTTGCGCCCGACGACCCTCCCCGGCCGCTACCGCTGCGTGTACTGCCTGCACCGCTTCGAGCTGTGCTCGGTGTGCCCGGACTGCGGCGAGCACTCCACGATCGTCCGGATGAGCTCGACGGCGATCATCACCTGCAACGCATGCGGGGGGAGCATGCTGCAGCGCGTTTAGGGTGATCGGGATGACGCCTCCGCCGCTGCGCATCGCTCCCTCGATCCTCTCGGCTGACCTCGGCGACCTGCGCGGGCAGGTCCAGGAGGTGATCGCCGCCGGCGCCAGCGTCATCCACGTCGACGTGATGGACGGTCACTTCGTCCCGCCGATCACCTTCGGGCCGGTCGCCGTGGAGGCGCTGCGCTCGCTCGACGTGACGCTCGACGTGCACCTGATGATCGAGCGGCCCGAGCAGCACGTGGCGGCCTTCGCCGCGGCGGGCGCGCACAACATCACCTTCCACGCCGAGGCCACCGCCCACGTCCACCGCACGATCGAGCTGATCCGCGAGCACGGCTGCCGTGCCGGCGTGGCGGTCAACCCCGGCACGCCGCCGGGCGTCTACGGCGAGATCAGCCCCGACATCGCGCTGTGCATGACCGTCAACCCCGGCTGGGGCGGGCAGGCGTTCATCGGGGCGTCGCTCGAGAAGGCGCGCCGCATCCGCGCGCTGATCGGCGGCGAGGCCGACCTCGAAGTTGACGGCGGGATCGACCGCGACACCGCCGGCCCGTGCGCGCAGGCGGGCGCGACGATGTTCGTCGCCGGCTCGGCGATCTTCGGCGCCGAGGACCCCGCCGCCGCCTACCGGGCGATCGCCGACGCCGCCGGCGCGACCTGACGCGAGGGGGGGCGGCGGTAGAGCGCGGCCAGCAGCAGCGCCAGCAGCGCCGCGGCGCCCGCGTAGCCGACCTCCGTACGCAGCAGGCGGTCGCCGATCGGTCCGAAGACCATCCAGGCCACGAACGCGGCGGCGGTGGTCAGCCAGCACGCGGCGGCGGCCGCCGCCTGCCCGCGAGCCAGCGCAGCCTGGTTGAGCGTGCCGCCTGCGAGGTGCAGGCCCATGCCCAGCGCGAGCAACGCGAGGCCGAAGCGGTCGTAGTGGTGGATGTGGCCGAACAGCACGTTCATGGCGAACGGACCCACGGCCAGCAGGCCGATCGCCACGAGCCCGGCGAAGCCGGCGATGGACAGCACCGTCACCCGGATCGCCCGCCCGATGTCGCCGCCCCCGGCCAAGTGGGGCAGCAGCGAGGTCTGGATCGACTGGAAGAGCTGCAGCGGGGCCCGCGCAATCAGCAGCGCGCTGAACACGACGCCCGCCAGCGCGCTGTCGGCCTGCGCCGCAACGATCAGCACGGGGGCGTTGAGCAACGTCTGCTCGGCCAGCTGTACGCCGGCCACCGACAGCGCGAAGCCCCCTCCCTCGCGCAGCGAGAGGTCGTCGCGTGCGCCGTCGCTGCCCTCGCCCCGGCCCAGCGCCCACGGCAGCACGAGCAGTGACGCGAGCGGCGCCGCGGCGATGCCCAGCGCGACGGCCGTCTCGCCGTGCGTCAGCCCGATCGCGGCCGCGAGCGGGAAGCAGAACCGCGAGACCGACTCGAACAGCACCAGCCCGCCGTAGAGGCCGAACCACTGGTGCCCGGCGAACCAGCCGCGGGCGAAGTAGCTCGCCGCGTACGCGCAGGTGGCCACCACCAGCACCCAGTACAGGGCGCGCGAGTCGAAGGCGTCCTGAATCCGCGACCGCAGCACCAGTGCGACGACCAGGAACGCGGCGGCGAAGCCGAGCTGGATCAGCGCCGGGGTGCGCAGCGGATGGCCGCCGGACAGCCCGGCGGCACGGCGGGTGGCGATCGTCCGCGACAGCAGTTGCTCGACCGGCCGGTAGATGATCGAGATGACCACGAACAGGACCGACCACAGCAGCGACACCGAGCCGTAGGCGTGCTTGGCCAGAACGTGGCTGGCCACCGCGAAGTAGGCGAACGTGAAGACGCCCGTCGAGGCGATGCCGATCGACAGGACGCGCGCGCCGCGCGCGTAGCCGCCGGGGGACCTAGCGGGAGTTCTCGCCAAGGCGCACGAGCAGCATGGTCCACGGGAACGGCGAGCGCGCCTGGGCGACCTCGCCGTATCGCGACAGCAATGCCACGAAGGAGCGCCTGGACCAGTGGTTGAGGTGACCCGGCGTGTTGCCCAGGTCGCGCAGGTAGGCGCCGCGCGCCATGTTCAGCCCGCGCCACAGCGGCTCCCTCGGGACCGACACGAGCAGCCAGCGCCGGGCGACGCGCGCCATCTCGGCCAGCGTGTGCTCGGGGTCGGGGACGTGCTCGAGCACCTCGATCGCGCTGGCCACGTCGAAGTCGCCGTCGGCGAACGGCATCCGCTCGGCCTTCATGACCCGGTACTCGAGGTTGGGCGCCTGGCGCGCCGCCCACTGCTCGTGCAGCAGCGGGTCGTCGAGGTCGATCCCCACCACGCGCCCCTCGAGGCGCTGGGCCCAGCGGTGGGTCAGCACGCCCTCGCCGCAGCCCACGTCGAGCAGCGACTCGGGCGCGGCCGCCGAGAACAGCTCCTCCAGCGTCGCCTCGAAGCGCTTCATGAGCCGGCGCACGACCGGGTTGGTCGAGCCGTACTTGTCGTAGGTGTTGCCGGTGACCGTGCCCTCGGCGTCGACGGTCACGCCCGGCGTCGCGGCGCTCACAGCTTGATGGCCTCGCGCTCCTCGGTCGGGCTCCCACCCACCCCCGCATGAGCGCCGGTCGTCGCGGCCTGCCCGGTGTCGTGAGCGCCCGGCTCGTAGTGCGACGGCGGAACGCCGAGCTGCAGCTCGACGCGGCGCACGCGCTCGAAGATCCGCTGGCTCATCATCCGCTGGGCGTGCATCAGGTCGCCGATGATGCCCAGCGCCGCCAGGACGACCGCGGCGTTGAACAGCACCGAGCCGAGGATCAGCGACTGGATGTGGCCGTGGCCGTCGCCGGCGACGAAGGCGATGAAGAACCGCGTCCACGGGACAAGCGCCAGGACGAAGAGCAGCAGCGCCAGCGACATGAACACGCGCAGCGGCTCGTACTGCGCGTAGATCCGGAAGATCGAGACGGTGTTGCGCCCCACGTAGGACCACATCGACGGGAACAGCCGTGACTCGCGGACCTTCGGGTTGGTCCGGATCGGGACGTGGTCGGTGGCCACCAGGAGCTTGCCCGCCTGGATGATCGTCTCCAGCGTGTAGGTGAACTTCGAGACCACCGCCATCTGCATCGCGGCCTCGCGGTTGTAGGCGCGGAAACCCGAGGTGGTGTCGGGCAGGTCGGTGCCCGACGCCCGGCGGACGACCCACGAGCCCAGGCGCTGGAGCGTCTTCTTCAACGGCGAGAAGTGCTCGATGTTCTGCACGACGCGATCGCCGACCACCATGTCGGCCTGCCCGGCCAGGATCGGCGCCACCAGCTTGGGGATGTCGCCCGCGTAGTACTGGTTGTCGGCGTCGGTGTTGACGATCACGTCGGCGCCGAGCTTCAGGCACGCATCGAGCCCCGCCTGGAAGCCGGCCGCCAGACCCTTGTTGTTGGTCAGCCGGACGATGTGGTCGACGCCGTTGGCGCGCGCGACCTCGATCGTGCGGTCGGTCGAGCCGTCATCGATGACGAGCCATTCGACCCGGTCGAACCCGGCAACCTGCCGGGGGAGGTCGGCCATCGTCGCGGGAAGCGACTCCTCCTCGTTGAGGCAGGGGATCTGGATGATCAGCTTCATGGGCAACGTGGCGCCGAACCGGGGTGGCGCGGGAGGCGCGGCGAGACCGGCCGGACCCCTCGGCACGGGCGAGTACGGTATCGCACCGGATGCAGCGCGTTGCCCAGTCGAGCCCCTGGCCGCGCATGCTCCTCGTGCTGCTCGGGCTGGCGACGCTGGTCGGGTTCTTCGTCTATCCGACGTATCCGAACTACGACAGCCTCTACTCGCTGATCTGGGGCAAGGAGGTGCTGCACGGGCAGATGCCGCAGTTCGCGGTCTACCGAGGCCCGACCGAGCACCCGCTGGCCATCGCCTTCGGGGCGCTGATGTCGGTGTTCGGGACCGGGGGAGACCGGCTGATGGTCGGGGCAACCCTGGCCTCGTTCGTGGCGCTGGCCGCCGGCCTGTACCGGTTGGCCGCGGCCGCCTTCACACCGCTGGTCGGCGTCATCGCCGCCGCGCTGCTGTGCACGCGCTTCGACTTCGCGTTCCTGGCCGCCCGCGGCTACATCGACATCCCCTACCTGGCCTTCGTGATCTGGGCCGCGGCGCTGGAGACCGAGCGGCCGCGCCGCGGCATCCCGGTCTTCGTGCTGCTCACGCTGGCGTCGTTGATGCGGCCTGAGGCGTGGCTGCTGACTGGCCTGTACTGGCTCTGGTACGTCTGGCCGAAGGGCACGCCGCTGCGCCGCCGGCTCGGGACCCTCGCGCTCGCGGCCAGCGGCCCGCTGCTCTGGGCGCTGGTGGACCTGATCGTCACCGGCGACCCGCTGTACTCGCTGCACTCCACGAGCAGCCTCGCCGAGGAGCTGGGTCGCGCGAACGGCCTGTCGGCGGTGCCGCACGCCACGCTGGCCTTCCTGACCTCGCTGGACAAGGCCAACGTGCTCGTCGTCGCGGCGGTCGGGCTGGCGCTCGCCGTCGTGCTGGTCCCGAAGCGGCTCGGGCTGTCGCTGCTGCTGCTGGTGATCGGCCTGGCCACCTTCGGGCTGGTCGGGCTGGCCGGGCTGTCGATCATCGACCGCTACCTGCTGGTGCCGTCGCTGATGATCATGATCTTCGCAGGGGTGGCGATCGGCGGCTGGACGATGCTGCAGCCCGGTCTGGTCAAACGCGTGTGGGCCGCCGGCTGCGGCGTGGCGGTGATCGCCGCCGCCGTCTCGACGCTGATCAACCTCAACCTCGTGCACTTCCAGACCGAGCTGGCCTTTCGCGGGCAGTACCGGACCGACCTCCAGCGCGTGCTGGCCGACCCGAAGGTCCGCGCCGGCCTGCGCTGCGGCCCGATCTCGGTGCCCAACCACAAGCTCATCCCGGACATCCGCTGGGTGACGGGCTTCGACCAGCACGAGGTCATCGCGCGCAGCCAGGCGAGCGAGCACAGGCGCACGCTCAGCGGCGTCGCCCTGTACGTGACGAACCGCCTGGCGGTCATCCGCCAGGCCTTCGTCTCTTCGCTCGACGATCCCCTGACCCAGGTCCCGCTCCCCGGCTTCCACCGGGTGGCGACCGTCGGGTATTACGGTGCCTACGTCCGATGCCTCCGGCACTCGTCCTGACCGATCGCCTCGGACGGCTCCCGCGCTGGCGCCCGAGCGGCTACGCCATCGCCATGCTCGCGCTGCTGGCGGGGGCCTTCGCGCTGCGGGTGTGGGGTGTCGGGCAGGGGCTGCCCTACGCCTACAACGCCGACGAGAACGCGCACTTCGTCCCGCACGCGATCGGGATGTTCGTCAACAACGGCAACCCCGAGTACTTCGTCAACCCGGCGGCCTACACGAATGTCCTGTACTTCGTGTTCTCGATCTGGTTCGGGGGGCGCAGGGGCGTCTCGGACATGTTCGCCATGCACCCGAGCGAGGTCTTCATCGTCGCGCGGCTCACCGCGGCGGGGCTGGGAACGGTCGGCGTCTGGCTGACCTACCTCGCCGGCGCGCGGCTGTTCGACCGCCGCACAGGGATGCTCGCCGCGGCGCTGCTGGCGGTGAGCTTCCTGCCCGTCTTCTACTCACACCTGGCGCTCAACGACGTCCCGACGCTGGCGCCGATCGGGCTCTCGCTCTACGGGACGGCCGGCGTGCTGCGCGAGGGGCGCGTGCGCGACTACGTCATCGCGGGCCTCGGCCTCGGGATCGCGGCCGCCACCAAGTACACCGGCGGCATCGTCATCCTGCCGCTGTTCGCGGCGACGATGGCCCAGTTCATGGCGCCCGGGGGCCACAAGCCGGCGGTCCGCGGGCTGATGCTCGCCGGGCTGTTCGCGGCGGTCGGCTTCGCCGCCACCAACCCCTACGCGCTGATCGACTTCGCCGGCTTTCGCGAGGGCCTCAGCCACCAGACGACCGCAGCGGACGACTCGTTCGGCAAGCTCGGCCTGACCCAGACCAACGGCGTCGCGTACTACCTGTGGGCCTTCACCTGGGGGATGGGCTGGGTCCCGCTGATCGCCGCGGTCGCCGGTGCGGTGCTGCTGCTGCGCGACGAGCCGCGCTTGACCTGGGTGCTGGCGCCGACGCCGATCCTGTTCGTCCTGTTCATGGGCTCCCAGGGCCGGTTCTTCGGGCGCTGGCTGCTGCCCGTCTTCCCGATCGTGGCGCTGCTCGCGGCCTACTGCGTCATCGAGGTCAGCGATCTCGTCGGGCGCCGAAGGCCGGCGCTGCGGCTCACGGCGCTGGTCGTGGGCGTGGTCGCCCTCTGCGGCCAGGGGCTCGTCTACTCCCTGCACTCCGGCCTGGTGCTCTCGCGCGGCGACACGCGCAATCTGACGCGGGCCTGGATGGTCGCCCACATCCCGCTGGGCACGCGGATCGTCGTCGAGCCGATCGTCCCCGACGGCTGGGCGTCGGACATCGGCCACCCCTACCACGGGACGTCGAACGGTTACCGCTGGGTCAAGTTCCCCACCAGCCGCGCGAGCTTCAACCCCGACACCGGCGCGCCGGTGCCGCCGCCCGGCGTCGTGGTCAACATCGAGGACTACGAGCGAACCCTGCGGCCGTCGCTGATCGACGACTACGAGGCCGGCGGCTACTGCTGGGTGGTCACGGGCTCCACCCAGCGCGGCCGAGCCGAGGCGGAGCCGACCGTCGTGCCGCAGGCCATCGCGTACTACCGCCAGCTCCAGCGGCGCGGCGAGGTCGTCTACCAGGCCTCGCCGTACTCCAGGGGCGCGTCGGCGGTGAAGTTCAACTTCGACTGGTCCTTCGAGTTCTACCCGCTGGCCTACCGCCGGCCGGGCCCGTTGATCACGATCTACCGCCTGCACGGTGGCAAGTGCGCCCGCGTATCCTGAGGTGCCGTGCCCGTGCTGACCGACATCGATCGCGAGCAGTTGGCCCGGGCCATCGAGCTCGCGCAGAACGGACTGGGGCGGGTGCATCCGAACCCGCTGGTCGGTGCCGTGATCGTGCGCGACGGCGAGGTGCTGGGCAGCGGCTGGCACAACGACTTCGGCGGCCCGCACGCCGAGGTCGAGGCGATCGCCGCCACGCACGGAGCCGACCTCGCTGGTGCGACGATGTACGTCTCGCTGGAGCCGTGCTGCCACCAGGGCAAGACGCCGGCGTGCACCGACGCGATCGCTGCGGCCGGAATCGGCCGTGTGGTCGTGGCCTCCGACGACCCCTCCGAGAAGGCCAACGGCCGCGGCCTGGGGATCCTGCGCGACGAGGGCATCGAGGTCACCGTTGTCGATCCGGCCGACGAGCTGGCCCAGCGCGCTCGCCTGGCCAACCAGGCCTTCCGCAAGCACGCTCGAACGGGCCGGCCGTGGGTGCTGTTCAAGTCGGCGATGACACTCGACGGCAAGGTGGCCACCCAGACCGGCGACTCGAAGTGGATCTCCGGCGAGTCCAGCCGCGCGCGAGCCCATCGCTGGCGGGCGACAGTCGACGCGGTCGCGGTCGGCGTCGGCACGGCGCTGGCCGACGACCCGCAGCTCACCGCCCGCGTCGAGGGCGTGGCCAAGCAGCCCACGCGGGTGATCTTCGATTCGACGGCGCGGCTGCCGCTCGACACGCAGCTGGTCAGCGCGGCGCCCGAGCAGCGGTTGATCGTCGTGACGACGCGCGCGGCTCCGCGCGGTGCCCTCGAGGCGCTGGAGAGCGCCGGCGCCGAGGTCGTCGTCACCGCCGGCGAGCATGAGCCCGCGCGAATCCGCGACGCGCTCGACCGCCTGGGGGAGATGGGCATGGCCTCGATCCTGCTCGAGGGCGGCCCGCACCTCGCCGGGTCGTTCTTCGATGCGGGCGAGATCGACGAGGTCCGCCTGTTCCTCGCTCCCGTGCTGCTCGGCGGCCGCTCGGCGCGCGACCCGCTGGAGGGCGAGGGCGTCGAGCACATCGCCGACGCACTGCGCGCCCTGACCCTCGACTGCGAGAAGGTCGCCGAGGACCTGCTGATCTCGGCGCGCCTGAAGGAGTGGTGATGTTCACCGGGCTCGTGGCCGATCTTGGTGCGGTGGCTTCGGTCGACCGCTCGCTCGACGGCGCGCGGTTGACCTTCGAGTCGGCGCTGGCCGGCGAGCTGCGCGAGGGCGACTCGATCGCGGTCAACGGCGTGTGCCTGACCGCCGTCGGGCTGTGCGGCCCGCGCTTCGGCGCCGACGTGATGGAGGAGACGCTGCGGCGCTCATCGCTCGGCGAGCTCGAGCAGGGCGACCGCGTCAACCTCGAGCTGCCGCTCCGCGCGAGCGACCGCCTGGGGGGCCACGTCGTGCAGGGGCACGTCGACGGGCTGGGGGTCATCGGGGCCCTGCGCGACGAGGGCTTCGCCCGGATCGTCACCGTCGAGGCGGGCCCGGACGTGCTGCGCTACGTCGTCGAGAAGGGCTCGATCGCGGTGGACGGGGTGTCGCTGACCGTGGCCCGCGTCGACGACACATCGTTCGACGTGTCGCTCATCCCCGAGACCCTCGAGCGGACGACGCTCGGGGCCGCGGCGGTGGGCCGCCCCGTCAACCTGGAGGTCGATGTGCTCGCGAAGTACGTGGAGAAGATGACCGTCGGCCGGCGGGAGGTGAGCCCCACATGAGCCGGGTCAGCGCGCCGTTCGCGACGATCGAGGAGGCGCTGGATGACGTCCGCGCCGGGCGCATGGTCATCGTCGTCGACGACGAGGATCGCGAGAACGAGGGCGACCTGACGATGGCCGCGCAGTTCGTCACCCCCGAGGCCATCAACTTCATGGCCAAGGAGGGGCGCGGCCTGATCTGCCTGGCGCTGACCGGCGAGCGCTGCGAAGAGCTCGGCCTGGACCTCATGGCGGCCAAGAACGAGTCGCCGTTCGAGACCGCCTTCACGGTGTCGATCGAGGCCCGCGAGGGCGTCACGACGGGCATCTCGGCCGCCGACCGCGCGCACACGATCCAGGTCGCGATCGACCCCGAGAGCGCGCCACGCGACCTCGTCCAGCCCGGTCACGTCTTCCCGCTGAAGGCCAAGGACGGCGGGGTGCTCGAGCGCACCGGCCAGACCGAGGCCGCGGTCGACCTCGCGCGGCTGGCGGGCCTGAACCCGGCCGGCGTGATCTGCGAGATCATGAACGACGACGGGACGATGGCGCGCGTCGAGGACCTGACCTCCTACTGCGAGCGTCACGAGCTCAAGATGGTCACCGTCGCCGACCTGATCGCCTACCGGCGGCGCCACGACAAGCTCGTCGAGCGCGTCGTGGCAACGACGCTGCCGACGGGCTTCGGGGACTTCACGGCGATCGGCTACCGCTCGCTCGTCGACGACAAGCACCACGTCGCGCTGGTCAAGGGCGACGTCGCGGGGCGCGACGACGTGCTGGTCCGCGTGCATTCGGAGTGCCTGACCGGCGACGTCTTCCATTCGTTGCGCTGCGACTGCGGCGAGCAGTTGGAGTCCGCGCTGGCGATGATCGAGCGCGAGGGCTCGGGCGTGCTGCTCTACCTCGCCCAGGAGGGCCGCGGCATCGGCCTGCTCAACAAGCTGCGCGCCTACAAGCTCCAGGAGGAGGGCCTCGACACGGTCGAGGCGAACCTGCGGCTCGGGCTGCCGGCCGATCTGCGCGACTACGGCATCGGCGCGCAGATCCTCGTCGACCTCGGTCTGAGCTCGATCCGGATCCTGACGAACAACCCGAAGAAGATCCGCGGGTTGGAGGGCTACGGCCTGCGCGTCTCCGACCAGATCCCGATCGAGCACACGCCCAACCCGCACAACGAGAACTACCTGCGCACCAAGGCCACGCGCATGGGCCACACGCTGCACCACCAGGGCCTGGCGCTCGACGAGGAGATGCTCCACGACGAGGAGAGCGAGGACGCGTGAGCCGCTTCGCGATCGTCGTGGGCCGGTTCTACGCGGACCTGGCCGAGCGGCTCGTGTCCTCGGCGTCGGCGGCCTTCGAAGAGAGCGGGGTGGACGGGGTCGACGTCTTCGACGTCCCCGGCGCGTTCGAGGTCCCGCTGGCGGCCAAGTACTGCGCGGAGTCGGGGCGCTATGCGGGCGTGGCGGCGCTGGGCGCCGTGATCCGCGGCGAGACCTCGCACTACGACCACGTCGTCCAGGAGTGCGCCCGGGGGCTGATGGACGTCCAGCTGCGCACCGGGGTGCCGTGCGCGTTCGGCGTCCTGACGGTCGAGAGCCTCGAGCAGGCCGTCGCGCGGGCCGGCGGGGGCAAGCGCGACTCGGGCCGTCACGCCGCCGAAGCCGTGCTGACGATGGCGCGGATGCGGGCCGCCATCGGCGTATCCTCAGCGCGGTGAACAAGGAGCTTGCGGCGCTCGTACTCACCCTGGCGGTGCACGTCGTGGCCGTCGGCGTCCTGATCTGGGCGATGTGCGACGGGCGGGCTCCCGACTGGCGCAGCTGGTGGCCGCGCGACGACGATCCCGGCGACGATACGCCGCGTCCCGCGCCCGACGTCCCGGGCGGAGCTGGCCTGCCGTTGCCCGGCGCCGCCCCCGCCGGTGTGCGCCTGCGTACCGAGCACGGGCGGCTGGCCGATCGCGGCCGCCGCAGCCGCCGCCCCGCGCACGCGCCCGAGCCGGACCGCACGCGCGAGCCGGCGTAGCTTTAGGGGTGCCGGAGGTCGGACGGTGCCAGTCAGCCGCCCTTCCCGGGCTTCTTCTGGTGGTCGTGGCCCTTGCCGTGCGGCGCGGGGGCCGGTGCACCGCCGCCGCCGGAGGCCTGTGCGCGCGCCTGGTCGAGCTCGCTCTGGACGACGCCGCTCTGGTTGGGGTTCTGCAGCCGGTGCTCGAGCACCGGGATCGCCGCCTGCGGGTTGCCGGCGCGCAGCAGCGCGTCGCCTAGGTCGAACCAGGCATAGGCGCAGGGATCGGTGATGGCCACATCGCAGCGGTTGACCAGGCCGCCGAGCTGCGCGATCGCGCCCTGGTAGTCGCCCGCGGCGACCGCTGCGTGGGCCTGCTGCTCGATCCCGGCGGCGTCCGGAGGCGCGCCGCCGGCGGCGGGCGGGGGCGGCGCGCTCGTCGTGGCGGGCGCCGTCGGGGTGCTGGTGGTGGGCTGCGTGGCCGTGGTGGAGACGGCCTTCTGGCGCGCGGCGGTGGTCGCCGCGGGGTGGCTGTCTCCGCCGCCGGCGATGGCCGCGATCGCCACACCGGCCAGCACCAGCGCGGCCACGGCGGCGATCAGGCCGGCGCGGTTCGAGCGGCGCGAGCGGACGGGCGGGCGCACCTCGGCCGCGGCCGAGGCCGGCGCGGGCGTCCGCGGCATCCGGCGCTGGACGGGGACCGGGGCGACCCGCGTGGTCCGTTCGCCGACCGGATGGGCGACGCCGGTCGCCGCGGTGGCGCCCAGCGCGCCACGCAGGCGCGCCACGAGCTCGGCGGCGCTGCCCGGCCGGTCCTCGGGCGCCTTGGCCAGGCCCTGGGCCAGGACCCCGTCGACGGCGACCGGCAACTCAGGCGCCGCCATCGACGCGGGCGGCGGGTCGGAGTCGGCGTGGGCGAGCGCCTGGGCGGCCGGCGTGCCCTGCGGAAAGGGGCGGCGCCCCGTCAGCAGCTCGAAGGCGACGACCGCGAGGGCGTAGCGGTCGCTCGCGGCGGTGGCCGGCTTGCCGAGCGCCTGCTCGGGCGAGAAGTAGGCGGCGGTGCCGACGACCTGCCCGGTCTGGGTCAGCGGCGCTTCGCTGGCGATCGTGGCGATGCCGAAGTCGCCGACCTTGAGCGTCCCGTGCCCGTCGAGCAGCAGGTTGGCCGGCTTGACGTCGCGGTGGACCATCCCCGCGGCGTGGGCGGCGTCCAGGGCGCTCGCTGTCTGCTCGAGCCACCGCAGGGCCAGGCTGTGCGGGATCGGCTCGCCGGCCTTGAGGCGATCGGCCAGCGTGCCGCCGGACAGCAGCTCCATGACGATGAACGCCACCGGCGGGTCGGCGTCGGTCTCGGCGATGTCGTAGATCGTCACGACGTGCGGGTGGTCCGAGACACGGGCGGCCGCGCGGGCCTCGCGGGTGAAACGCCGCCGAGCGCCCGCCTCGGCCCCGAGCGACTCGTCGAGGACCTTGATCGCCACGTCGCGCCCGAGGATCTCGTCGACGGCCGCGTACACGGAGGCCATGCCGCCGGTGGCGATGTGACGCAGCACGCGGTAGCGCGACGGCAGCTGGATGCGTTCGAGCGTGCGGGCCACGATGGAGAGCGGCTACCCCTGGGAACCGGCCGCTACACTAGCCCGCGCCATGGCCAAGGTCTGTCACAGCTGCGGAAAGGGCCCGTCCTTCGGGAACAGCCGCAGCCATTCCATGGTCGCCACGAAGCGCCGCTTCGACCCGAACCTGCAGAAGGTCCGGGCGCTCGTTGGTGGGGCGCCCAAGCGCATCTACGTCTGCACGCGCTGCCTGAAGGCCGGCAAGGTCACCAAGGCCGCCTGATCCCGGCCGCACCGGGTTTGTCCGACCCCAGTCTCGTCCGCTTCCGCACTGTCGTCGAGGGCGCCCTCGCGCATCTCGAGTCGCGCCGCCAGGAGATCAACGACCTCAACGTCTTCCCGGTCGCCGACGGCGACACGGGAGACAACATGGCGCTGACGCTCCGCGCCTGCCTGGCCGAGCTCGACCGCCTCTCCACCCAGGACGGCCCGCTCGACGCGGTGGGCCGCGACGAGATCGTGCAGTCGGTCGCCCGCGCCGCACTGCTGGGGGCGCGCGGCAACAGCGGCGTGATCCTCTCCCAGCTCGTCCGCGGCGCTGCGGAGGAGCTCATCAGCCGGCCCGGCGAGCTGGTCGACCCCCAGCTGATCGGCTCTGCGATGGCCCGCGCGGCCGACCGCGCCTACAGCTCGGTCCGCGAGCCCGCCGAGGGCACGATCCTCACCGTCATGCGCGAGATGGCCACCCGCATCGCCACCGAGCTGGCCCACCTGCCCGACTCCGAGACGCGGCTCGGTCCCGACGCCGCGCCCGAGGAGCAGAACGCGCTGCTGGCGGGCATCCTCGAGAAGGCGATCGAGGCGGGGGAGGCCAGCGTCAAGCGCGGGCCCGAGCTCCTGCCGGTCCTGCGCGAGGCCGGGGTCGTCGACGCAGGCGGCTACGGCGTGACGATCATCTTCGCCGGCATCGTCGCGGCGCTGCGCGGGACCGAGGGCCCGCAGCTCGACCACTACGAGCCGCCGGCGGCGGGATCGGCCGGCCACCTCCAGCACGAGTCCTCGACCTACCGCTACTGCACCAACTTCGCCGTGACCGGCCAGGGGCTGGAGGCGGCCAAGTGGATCAGCCCGCTCGAGGAGCTGGGCGACAGCGTCCTCGTCGTGGGCGACGCGGTGACGCTGAAGGTCCACGTCCACACCGACGAGCCCGATCGAGCCGTCGCGATGTTCGCCGGCGCCGGCGACGTCTCGCGCCTGGACGTCGCCGACATGCACGCCCAGGTCGCCGAGCGCTCCGCCCGGCTGTCGTCCAACGGCGCCGCGGCCCATGCGACGACGTCCGGCGCCGTCGCCGTGGCGGCCGGAGCGGGCATGCGGGCGCTGTTCGAGGGCCTCGGAGTGTGCGTCGTCGACGGGGGACCCACGCTGAACCCCTCGACCTACGAGCTGCTGGCCGGGATCCACGCGGTGCCGGCCAACGAGGTCGTCGTGCTGCCCAACAGCGCCAACGTGATCATGGCCGCCGAGCGGGCGGCCGAGCTGTCCGAGAAGGTCGTCCACGTCGTCCCGACCACCTCCCAGCAGGCCGGCCTGACGATCTCGGTCGAGATGGAGAGCGGCCGCGGAGCCGCCGAGAACGCCGCCGTCATGAGCGCCTCCCTGACGCGCCTGCGCACCGGCGGCGTGGCCCCCGCCGCGCGCGAGGACCCCCAGGGCCGCTTTGCCATCGGCGACGCGGTCGGCTTCGTCGACGACGCGCTGGTCGCCTGGGGCGATCCGGAGGCCACGCTGCGCTCCGTGCTCGGCTCGCTGGCCGACGGCGCCGAGCTGCTGACGGTCATCGCCGGCGACGGCGCCCCGCTGCACGCCGAGGCGGTCTCCGTCCTCGTCCCCGACGGCGTCGAGCTCGAGCTCGAGTCCGGCGGCCAGCCGTCGTGGTGGTGGCTCGTCTCGGCCGAGTGACGGTCGGTGGGACGGCGCCGCCGTCCTGACTTCTGGTCGTCTGGCCACCCAAACTCAGGAGCGCGGCAGGGTGGGAAGGAGCGCAACGAGCTCCGCCAACATGAGGCGAGGGTCCTCGTAGACGTCGCCGTAGGTGTAGCGGCGAAAGGCGTCCCCGTGAGAGCGGGGTTCCGATAGCGACAGTCGACGTGGTGCGCTCCGGTCCTCCGGTTCGTCTCGTCGGGCAAAGGCAGGTTGGCCTCGCGCAGGCGATCCAGGAACTTCGACTCGAGCCGGCTGAGGCTCACGGGCGCCCCGCCGATCAACACGATCCGCAGCTGCGCCGCGCCCGTGGCATTCGGGCGGCGGCGCAGGACCTTCTCCACCTGCGCCGGGGTCGTCCGGTGCCTGACCCCGGCCTCGTGGCACGCTCGGGCCAGATCGCGCGACCGCCGGGTCCGAATGCCGCGCACCAGGCGCTCGGTCGGCGCCGTGACCTCGGGCGACGGCGGGCCGCCCTTGACGAGACCCAGCACGTGAGCCGCGGCAGGGCCGCTCAACAGGGCACCCTCGCCGCACGCGAGCACCGCCGCGAGGTAGCGCGCCTCGACGCTGGGCCCCCGATGTCCCACCCGATAGACGCCCCGGTGCTCCCTGAGCAGCGCACCGGAGCGCACCCGCGTGCGGATCTCCGCGGGGGTGATGCCTGCCGCGAGGAGCTGGGCTCTGGTCACGTTGCCGTGCTGCTGCCGCGCGATCCGGCCGAGCAGCCGCTCCACTGTCCTGGCTTTCGGTCGCATGACGACCAGAAGCCAGGACGGCGGTCGCCTTCACCCCCTTACTCGCGCACGGCCTGCATGAGCACCTCGTCGATCCGCTCGCCGCGGCTCCACACCGCGCGCCGGCGGATGCCGAGGTCCTCGAAGCCCGCGCGGCGGTAGGCGGCGATGGCCTGCTCGTTCCAGGGCAGGACGCCGAGCATGACGTTGTGCAGGCCGAGGACATCGAACGCCCAGCGGACGACCACGCGCGTCGCGTCGGTGCCTAGGCCCTGGCCGCGGCGCTCTCCGAGGAGGATCCCGTACGTCGCGGTCCCGTGCGCGTAGTTGATGTCGAACAGGCCGGCGGTGCCCACCGCCGCGTCATCGCTGAGGTCGTGGATCGTGAAGTGCGCCTGGGCGGGCGCCCGCTCGGCCGAGGCGGTGCTCGCGCGCTCGTACCACGCGAGCTCGGTCTCCTCGGTGTGGAAGCCCATCGGCCCGGTTCCCTGGCGGACGTCCGGCTCGTTGACCCAGCGGGCGTACTCCGGCAGGAGCTCGCGGCTCAGCGGCCCGAGGCCGACGCGGTCGCCGGTGGTGAGGTAGGTCACCGGCCGCAGTATCGCGCAGCCCCATCCGGTCCAGCGGCGACAATGCAGGGGGTGCGCGCGTTCGCCGACACGCAGGAGCCCGACGCGGCGCAGCTGCTCGCCGCGCCGGTCCGCTGGCCGCGGCCCTCGCGGCTGCTCGAGCCGCTGACCTTCCCGCACGCCAAGGCCGAGGAGGCCGCGCATGCGCTCGGCCTGGAGACCGTCGGCGACCTGCTGAACCACCTGCCGCGGGGGACCGGCGAGGCGCGGACGATCGCCGAGCTGGCGCCCGACGAGGTGGCCACGGTGCTCGTCGAGGTGCGCAGCATCGTCAGTCGGCCGGTGCGGCGGCGGGGGATGAAGCCGCTGGTCGAGGCCACGGTGGCCGACGCCACCGGTGTGATGAAGGCGACGTTCTTCAACCAGCCGTGGCTCCAGCGCGCCTACCGGCCCGGCACCCGGGTGCGGCTGACCGGTAAATACCAGGCGCGCAACCGCTTCCGCGTCAACCAGCACACGCAGACCGAGGAGATCGTGGCCACCGACGGCGTGGTGGCGGAGTACCCGGCGACGAAGGGGATCACCTCGATCCAGATCGCCGAGCTCGTCAGCCAGAGCCGCGCCGCGCTGGCTGACGAGGTCGAGCGGCTGCCCGGGCGGCTGCGCGCCCAGGAGGCGCTGCCCGACGTCGCGGCGGCCTACGCGGCCGCGCACTTCGGCGACCACGAGGCGGGCCGCCGGCGCCTGGCCTTCGAGGAGCTGCTGCTCGACCAGCTCATCCAGTTGCGCCTGCGCGCCGAGAGGCGCTCCGAGCTCGCGGCGACGCCGCTGGCCGATCCCCCGACCCTCACCCGCAGCTGGCGCGACGAGCAGCTGCCCTTCACCCCGACCGGCGACCAGCTGACCGCGATGGCCGAGGTCGACGCCGACCTGGCGCGCGAGCGGCCGATGCAGCGGCTGCTGATGGGCGAGGTGGGATCGGGCAAGACGGTGGTCGCGCTGCACGCGATGCTGCGCGCCGTCGAGCACGGCCTGCAGGCGGCGCTGATGGCGCCCACCGAGACGCTGGCGGAGCAGCATTTCGCCACCCTGCAGGCGCTGATGCCGGGAGCGATCGTGCCCGCGGCGCTGCTGACCGGCTCGACTCCCGCGGGTCGGCGCGCCGACCTGCTGTCGAAGCTGGCCACCGGTGAGCTGGGGCTCATCGTCGGCACCCACGCGCTGATCGAGGAACCCGTCGACTTCGCCGACCTCGCGGTGGTCGTCGTCGACGAGCAGCACCGCTTCGGCGTGCGGCAGCGCGCCGCGCTGGACGCCAAGGCCCGGCCGGGCTTCGCCCCGCACGTCCTGCACATGACCGCCACGCCCATCCCGCGGACGATGCGCCTGGCCGCCTTCGGCGTGCTGGACGTCACCGCGCTGCGCGAGCTGCCGCGCGGCCGCCGGCCGATCGAGACGCACGTCGTCGCCGGCGAGCGCGGCCGCGCTCGCGCCTACGAGCGCATCCGCGAGGAGCTGCGGGCGGGCCGCCAGGCCTTCGTGGTCTGTCCGCTGGTCGAGGAGTCCGAGGCGCTGCAGGCCCGGGCGGCGACCGCCGAGTTCGAGCGCCTACGCGACGGCGAGTTCGCCGACTTCCGCGTCGTGCTCATGCACGGCCAGCTGCGCCCGCGCGAGAAGCAGGCGGCGATGGCGTCGTTCGCCGCAGGAGAGGCCGACGTCCTCGTCGCCACGACGGTCATCGAGGTCGGCATCGACGTCCCCAACGCGACCGTGATGGTGGTCGAGGACGCCGAGCGCTACGGCATCAGTCAGCTGCACCAGCTGCGCGGCCGCGTGGGGCGGGGGGAGCACCCGTCGCTGTGCCTGCTGTTCGGCCCGGCGGGTTCGGCCCGCCTGAAGGCGCTGGCCGAGCACAGCGACGGCTTTCGCCTGGCCGAGATCGACCTCGAGCTACGGGGGGAGGGCGAGCTGACGGGCACGCGGCAGTCGGGCCTGGCCCGCTTCACCTTCGCCCAGCTGCCCGACGACGCCGAGGTGCTCGAGCGCGCTCACCTCCGCGCCGCCCGGCTGCTGACGGAAGACCCTCAGCTCGCCGAGCCCGAGCACGCGCTGCTCGGCGCCGAGCTCGCTGTGC
>JAWVFY010000220.1:0-2698 GCA_033855575.1 Solirubrobacteraceae bacterium | reverse complement strand
GCTCCGGCCTGCGAAGCGACAGGACCCGCGGCCACCAGCGCCCGACCCGCGGCCGTCAAACGCCCGAGCCTGTACGTGATAACGTACACTTGTATGCCATCGAGCTACCGCGACGGGATGACCTATGACCGGATCTCGGGGCCTCTGGAGCGGATCGGCGTGGAGGTGCTCGACCGGCTGGAGCTGCGAGGTGACGAGACCGTGCTCGATGCCGGTTGCGGCACGGGCCGGGTGACGCAGGCGCTGGTGCAGCGGCTGCCGCGCGGCCGCGCGATCGGCGTCGATGGCTCTGCGGAGATGCTCGCCGCCGCCCGCGAGCGCCTGGGCGACGACGTCGAGCTGATCCACGCTGACCTCGACGCGCTGGCGCTCGGCGACGTGCGCGTCGACGCGATCCTGTCGACGGCGACCTTCCACTGGATCGCCGATCACGAGCGGCTCTTCGCGTCGCTGCGGCACGTGCTGCGCCCGGGCGGGCGGCTGGTCGCGCAGTTCGGCGGCCGCGGCAACGTCGTCGAGCTGCTCGCGGCGGCGCGGGCGGCGGCGGCTGACGAGCCGTTCGCCGCGCACCTGGGCGGCTGGGACGGGCCGTGGAACTTCGCCGGCCCGGAGCAGACCGAGCAGCGCCTGCGCGCCGCCGGCTTCACCGCCGTCCGGGCGTGGCTGGTCACGCGGCCCGCGCCCTACGACGAGCTGCGCCCGTGGCTGCGCGTCAATGCGCTGACCGCGCACCTCGAGCGGTTGCCGGAAGAGCTCCGGGAACCGTTCGTCGAGGCGGTCGCCGGCCGGCTGGGGCCTGAGCCGGCCGTCTCCTATGTGCGCCTCAACGTCGACGCGGTCGCCGGCCCGAGCGTTGCGTGAAACGATGGACAGCATCGAGCCCGTCTTCCTCTACGACTTCAACTCGCCCTACGCCTACCTGGCGGCCTCGCGCGTGGACGCGCTGTTTCAGACCCCGCCCCGGTGGCAGCCCGTCGCCTTCGCCTTCCTGCTGATCGCCCAGCAGCGCGAGCCGTGGTCCTTCGGCAGCGAGCGGCCGGCGGGCGTCGCGGAGTGCGAGCGGCGCGCGGCGGCCTACGGGCTTCCACCGATGGCCTGGCCGCCCGGCTGGCCGCAGGAGAGCTACTCGCTCGACCCTCTGCGCGCGGCGCTCGTGGCGCAGGAGCACGGCCTCCTGCGCGAGTACTCCACCGCGGCCTTCGCCCGCAACTTCGTGGCCGGGACCGGGCTCCTGGGCGACGCGCACCTCGACGTCGCCGAGCAGGTCGGCCTCGACCGCGAGGTCGTCAGGGACGGCCTCGCGGGCCCGGCGCGGACGCGCCTGAAGGAGCTGACCGAGGCGGCCATCGCCGCCGGGGTGCCCGGTGTCCCCACGGTCACGGTCGGCGACGAGCACTTCTGGGGCGACGACCGGCTCGAGGATGCCGCGCGGGCTGCCCTATCCGGGACGCCCTCGGTCGGGTAGAACGTACCGATGACCGACCCCGTTTCCGCATCGGCGTCGATCGCGGGGATCGACGAGCAGACCTTCGTCCTGCGCTACGTGCAGCCGGGGCTGGTCGGGCTGATCGACGGCACGCTCTCGACGCTGGCGCCGATCTTCGCGGCCGCGCTGCTCTCGGGCTCGCACGCCGCGCTGTTCGTCGGGCTGGCCACCGCGCTGGGCGCGGGCATCAGCATGGGGTTCTCCGAGGCGCTCTCCGACGACGGCTCCCAGACCGGCCGCGGCTCCGCGGTCGCCCGCGGCGTGGTCACCGGCGCGATGACCGCTCTGGGCGGCGTCTTTCACTCGCTGCCGTTCCTGATCTCCCACGTGCACACCGCGCTCGTGGTCGCCGGCGTCGTCGTGTCCGCCGAGCTCATCACGATCTCGCTCATCCGCAAGCGGTTCCTCGACGTCTCGCTGCGGACGAGCCTCGTGCAGGTCGCGCTGGGCGGCGCGCTGATCGTCGCCGTCGGCGTGCTCCTGGGAAGCGCCTAGGACGGGTGATACCCGCCGGCGACGGCGCTCAGACAGGCACGACGGCGTTGCGCTTCCACGGCCGCTGGAGCGTCTTGCCCTCGGCCATCTCCAGCGCGCGGCAGACGAACGGGCGCGTCTCGCGGGGATCGATGACGTCGTCGATCATCGCGTTGCGCGCGGGGATCGCGACGTCGATGACCTTGCGGTAGGCGGCAACGAGCTCGGCCTTCTTGGCCACCGGATCGTCGGCCGCCTCAACCTGCCTGCGCATGACGATCTCGACCGCGCCCTCGGCGCCCATCACGCTGATCTCGGCCGACGGCCAGGCGACGATCAGGTCGGGCTCGTAGGCGCGGCCGTTCATCACGTAGTAGCCCGCGCCGTAGGCCTTGCGGATGACCACGGTGAGCTTCGGCACGGTCGCGTTGGCGACCGCATGCAGCATCTTGGCCCCGTGGCGGATGATGCCCGCCTCCTCGACCTTGGTCCCCACCATGAATCCGGGGACGTCCATCAGGAAGAGCAGCGGGATGCCGAACGCATTGCACAGGTTGACGAACCGCGCGGCCTTGTCGGCCGAGTCGTTGTCGAGGATGCCGCCGAGCTGCCTGGGCTGGTTGGCGACGATCCCGCAGGGGCGGCCGTCGAAGCGCGCGAAGCAGGTGATGATCGTCTTGGCCCACTGCGGCTTGAGGTCGAAGTAGAAGCCGTCGTCGACGATCCGGCGGATGACCT
>JAWVFY010000219.1:0-3855 GCA_033855575.1 Solirubrobacteraceae bacterium | reverse complement strand
ACGGCGTCGCGGGGCGGTTCAGGCGTCCGCGAGCAGGCCGTGGTCGATCGCGTAGCGCACGAGCTCGGCGCGGCTGGAGCGCCGCAGCTTCTGCTGCACGTGGGCCCGGTGGGTCTCGACGGTGCGGATCGAGAGGAACAGCTGCTCGCCGATCTCGCCGTTGGTGTGCCCGAGGGCGATCAGTTGCAGCACTCCGGCCTCGCGCTCACTGAGATCGTCGGGGCGGCCGGCGTTCTCGGGCGGAGCGGCGGCCAGCGCCGCGCCCAGACGCGGATGCAGATAGGTCTCGCCCCGGGCGGCCCGCCGGATCGCCTCGACGAGCTCGGCGTCGGCGGCCTCCTTGAGCACGTAGCCCAGCGCGCCCGATCGCAACGCGACGCGCGCGAACTGCGGGTCCTCCTGCATCGTCAGCACGACGACGCGGGTGCCGGGCGATGCCTCGGCGAAACGGGGCATCGCCTCCAGCGAGGAGGAGGCGCCGGGCATGTTCAGGTCGAGGACGAGGACGTCGGGCTTGTGCCCCAGGACGGCGCGAACCGCCCCGTCGACGTCGCCGGCCTCCGAGAGCACGCTCATGTCCGACTCGGATTCCAGGAGTACCCGGAGGCCCGCGCGGACGACCGCGTGGTCGTCGGCCAGGACGAGCGTGATCTGCTCGGCGTCGGGCATCGTCACCCCACGGTAACGGCCGGCGGACGCCGGGGCCGCGTAGTTCCCCGCAGACCGGCCAGACGGCTCGGTAGGTTCGACAGACGTGCTCGACGCGGATCGTCTGCAACGCCTGATCGCCGTCGGCCGAGACCTCGTCTCGCAGCTCGACCTCGAGGACGTGCTCGACCAGCTGCTGGCGACGGCGCAGGAGCTCACCGGCGCGCGCTATGCCGCGGTCGGCGTCCTCGGCGAGGACCGCACCGATCTCGCCCGGTTCCTCACGCGCGGGGTCGACGCGGAGACGCAGCGCGCGATCGGCGAGCTGCCGCGCGGCCGCGGTGTTCTCGGGGCGCTGATCGCCGAGCCCGAGCCGCTGCGCCTCGACGACGTCAGCGCGCACCCTGCCTCCTACGGCTTCCCGCCCGGGCATCCGCCCATGAGCACGTTCCTCGGCGTGCCCGTCGTGATCCGCGGCGAGGCCTGGGGCAACCTCTACCTGACCGAGAAGGCCGGCGGCTTTGACGACGACGACCAGGATGTCGCCGTCGTCCTGGCCACCTGGGCCGCGGTCGCCATCAACAACGCGCGCCTGTACGCCGCGGTTGAGGGCCAGCGCGACGAGCTGGCCCAGGCCGTCCGGGGGTTCGAGGCGACCGCGTCCATCGCCCGGGCGATCGGCGGCGAGACCGATCTCAGCCGTGTGCTCGAGTTGATCACCAGGCGTGGGCGCGCGCTGGTCGAGGCTCGCACGGTCCTGATCCTGCTCGTCGAGCATCGCGAGCTCGTCGTCGCCGCCGCCGCGGGTGCCGCAGGCGTCACCGTCGGCGGCCGCGTTCCCATCGACCACTCGACCTCCGGCGAGGTGCTTGAGAGCCTGCGCGCCCGGCGCATGGCCGATGTGGAGCAGGCCATACAGATCCCGGTCCAGCGCCTCGGGATCGCGTCGGCGCAAGCCGCGCTGTTCGCCCCGCTGGTCTACCGCGGGCGTGCGCTCGGCGTGCTTGCGGCGTTCGACCGGGTGACGGGCGACCCACGGTTCACCGCCGACGACGAGGCGCTGCTCGAGGCGTTCGCCACGAGCGCGGCCATCGCGGTCGCCACGGCCCAGAACGTCGAGTCGGATCGGCTCCGGCGATCGATGCAGGCAGCCGAGGCCGAGCGCCGCCTGTGGGCCCGCGAGCTGCACGACGAGACCCTCCAGGGTCTCGGCGCGCTCGGGGTCCTGCTGGGCACCGCGAGCCGCATGGACGCCTCGCCGCAGGTCCGCGCACTGCTCGAGTCGGCCACCGAGCAGGTGCGTGGGGAGATCGCCAACCTGCGGGCCATCATCACCGACCTCCGCCCGGCCGCCCTGGATGAGCTCGGCCTGGTCCCGGCGCTGGCCAGCCTCGCGAGGCGGACCGCGAGTCGCGCGGGCCTGGAGATGGCGACGAACCTCGCCGACCTCGAGTCGGGCGAGCGGCTCCCGGGACCAATCGAGACGACGATCTACCGCATCGCCCAGGAGGCGCTGACCAACGTCGCCAAGCACGCCGATGCCACGACCGCCTCGCTCGCGTTGCACGTCGAGGACGCCGCGGTGGCCATCGAGGTGACCGATGACGGGGGCGGCTTCGATCCGGAGGAGGTGATCAGCGGGTTCGGGCTGGTGGGCATGCGCGAGCGCGTGGAGCTCGCCAGCGGCAGCCTGGAGATCACCCGGATCGACGGCAGGACCGTCCTGCGGGCCCGCGTTCCCTTCCCTCGCTGACGCCTGCGTAGAAGCTACGGACGGCGGACGCGGGTTTGTGCCGCCCGGCGGTGGCGGATGACCCGGATGTGAGCCCCGGCCGGGTCGGCGACGCTGATCGGACCGGCGCGACGGTTGCGCCGCTCGCCAGCAACTCGACGAAGGAGAGCACCGTGCCCGTCCTGTCCCCACCGGCCGACCGCAAGCCCGACGAGCTTCGGGCCGACCCGATCGTCTCGCCGCTCGACCGGCTCCCGACCGATCAGGAGCTCTTCGACGCCACGATCGCGCGGAACTCGCGGATCGTGCTGCCGGTGCTCGCCGCCGTGGGCATCTTCGCCGCGCTGCTGATGTCGGCCATCGCAGTGGTCGTCGCGAGCAACCATCACACGACGACGATGACGATGGCGGCGCCGGCCGCATCTGCTGCGCCGGCCGCGCGTGCACCGCAGGCCAGCACGCCGACGCTGGTCAGCCTGACCGTCGCGGGCTCCAACAAGCGGGGTCCGGACGGCAAGCTCCACGATTCGTTCTCCAAGACGAACTTCGCGGTCCGCGTGGGCCAGCCGATGCGCCTGCGGATCGACAACAAGGACGGCAGCCCTCACACCATCACCGCCCTCGGGACCGGTGTGAACATCACCGTTCGCCCCGGAGTCCACACCTACACCATGGTCGCGACCAGGGCCGGGCGCTTCGAGTGGGTCTGCGTGATCCCCTGCGACAGCGACGCCGGCGGCTGGGCCATGATCCACCCGGGCTACATGGCCGGCTACATCACCGCCACGTAACGGCTCAAGCCGGGGGCGGACCTGCCGATCTCACCGGATGTGCCCGGTATCGGCGGTCAAGCCCTGCGGAGCTCCGCGGTCGACGAGCGGCTGCGGTTGCGCCGCGTCCATGAGGAGCAGCTCGCCAGGCCGCGGCTGTGGGAGCGGCTGACCGCGCAGGACCCCGCCAACGCACGGCGCTTCTACCTCGAGGAGCAGCTGAAGGTGGCCGCGCGGCTGACGGCGATCATGGCGGCCTCGACCGATCCCGAGGACCTGGCCCAGCGGATCGTCGACGAGCTGCACCTGACCTTCGGCGTCTACCTGGCCGTCGTCCAGCGGCTCGATCCCGACGGCGTCCTGCGGGTCGTCGCCGGCGCCGGGCCGCTGAGCGAGGCGATCGAGGACTTCCTGATCCGCGAGCAGTCGATCGCCGTGGGGGTCAACGGACGCGTCGCGCGGACCGCCACGCCGATGCTCGTGGCCGACACCCGGCTGGACCCCGACTACCTGCTGCGCGACGAGGCGACCGACCCGCTCTCGGAGCTCTCGGTGCCGATCCTCGTCGAGGGCCGCGTCTGGGGGGTGCTCAACCTCGAGGAGGCCCACGCCCGCGCCTTCGACGACGGCGACGTGACGCTGCTCGAGCTGGTGGCCGCCGAGCTTGGTGGAGCGCTGCACCGCTGCCGGCTCTACCAGGAGCTC
>JAWVFY010000218.1:0-5161 GCA_033855575.1 Solirubrobacteraceae bacterium | reverse complement strand
CCAGCCGCTCGGGCGTCAGCTCCTCGTCGGGCACGACGACCGCCGCGCCGCCCTCGGCCATCCAGCGGGCGTTGGCCGCCTGGTGGTCGGCGGTGGCGTGCGGGTAGGGAACGAGCAGCGCCGGGCGACCGTAGGCGCAGACCTCGAAGATCGAGCCGCCCGCCCGGGCGACGACGAGGTCGCTGGCCGCCAGCGCCGGCCCGAACGGGGTGATGTAGGCGCGCAGGTCATAGCGCGGCGGCGGGGGCTCGCCCAGCCGCGCGGCCAGGGCGTCGTAGTCGCGCACCCCGCAGGCGTGCAGCACCGCGAACGGCGCGTCGCGGAACGCCTCGACGGCGGCCTCGTTGATCGAGCGGGCGCCGAGGGATCCCCCGAAGACCAGCACGCAGGTGTCCTCGTCGCCCAGGCCGAAGGCGGCCCGTGACGCGTCGCGGTCGGCATCGGGCGGTGGCACGGGACGGCCCGTGACCCGGTAGCGCCGTCCATCGCGCCCGGGCAGCGAGAACGCCAGGCAGACGCGCCGCGCGAACGGCGCCAGCAGCCGGTTGGTCAGGCCGAGATGGCTGTCGGCCTCGGTCAGCACCAGCGGGATGCGCAGCAGCACGGCCGCCAGGCCGACCGGCCCCGCGACGTAGCCGCCGCCGCCCAGCACGGCGTCGGGGCGCAGCGCCCGCAGCAGGCCGACGCTGCGCAGCACCGCCCGCAGGGCCTTGGCCGCGGCGCGCTCGGCGGCGACCGGATCGCGGCGCGCGAGCCCCTCGACGGCCAGCGTGTCCAGCGGATAGCCGGCCTCGGGCACCAGCGTGCGCTCGGCCCGCTCGCCGCCGACGAAGCGGACGTCGGCGCCGTCAGCCCGCAGCGCGTCGGCGACCGCCAGCGCGGGCACCACGTGCCCCGCCGTGCCCCCGGCTGCGATCACCACGCGCATCGCGCGATCCTTCCACGACCTTCAGCCGGACGCGGCCGCCGTCGGCGATGTTCAGCAGCAGGCCCATGCCGAGCAGCAGCACGAGGAGGTTCGACGATCCGTAGGAGATGAACGGCAGGGGCACGCCGGTCAGCGGGGCGATGCCCAGCACCGCGAACGCGTTGAGCAGCGCCTGACAGAGGATCAGGGAGGTCACGCCGGTGGCCAGCAGCTGCGCGTAGACGCCCCGCGCCTTCTGGGCGACCCGCAACCCCGCGTAGGCGATCAGCCCGTAGAGGAACAGCAGGGCGCTGACGCCGATCAGCCCCAGCTCCTCGCCGACCACGGCGAGGATGAAGTCCGTGTGGGCCTCGGGCAGGTAGTAGATCTTCTGGACCGACTGGCCCAGCCCGACCCCCGAGATGCCGCCCGAGCCGACCGCGATCTGGCCCTGGACGGCCTGGAAGCCCGTGGTGCTGGCGTGCGCCCACGGATCCATGAACCCGGTCAGCCGGGCCCGGCGATAGGGCTCGATGAGCGCGAAGAGGAAGACCAGCAGGACCCCGGCGCCGATGCCCATGGCCAGGTAGCGCAGCGGCATCCCCGCGGCGATCAGCAGGCAGATGACCGTGAAGGCGACCACGAGCGCCGTGCCCAGGTCGGGCTGGGTGGCCACCAGCAGGCAGGCCAGTCCGACGACGCCCAGCAGGGGAACCAGGAGGCGCGGCTCGCGGACGCGGCTGGGCTTCTCGGCCAGGAAGCGCACCGCGTAGAGCACCAGCGCGATCTTGGCGAGCTCGGAGGGCTGGAACTGCAGCGGCCCCGCCCCGATCCAGCGGCGCGCGCCGTTGATGCTCACGCCGATCCCCGGGAGTCTGACCGCCACGAGGCCCACGAAGGCGATCCCGACCAGCGGTCCGGTCCAGCGCGCCAGGGTGTCGAGGCTGCGCCGCGACAGCACGACCATGACGGCCAGCCCGATCGCCGCGTAGATGACGTACTTGACCAGGTAGCCGGTCCCGGAGCCGTTGTCCTTGAGGACCGTCAGCGCCGAGGAGGAGCTGTAGACCATCACCGCGCCGGCCGCGAGCAGGCACAGCGTCGCGGTGAGCAGGATGTTGTACTCGAGCGGCTTCGTGGGCGGTGAAGCGGAACGCTTCTTCTTCGGCGCGGCGGCGGCACGCTTGGCCATCAGGGCTAGGTTCGCCGCCGGGCCACCAGCTCCTTGAAGTGGGTTCCGCGGGCTTCGAAGTCGGCGTACTGGTCAAAGCTCTTGCAGGCCGGCGAGAGCAGGACGACCTCGCCGGGCCGCGCTGCCGCGACGGCCGCGTCGAGCGCCCGCTCGAGGTCCCCGCACCACGTCCCGGTGCCGATCGCCGCGCCGATCGCCGGGCCCTCCTCGCCGATCAGGTACACGCCGGCGCAGTGCTCGCGCACCGGCTCGCGCAGGGCGGCGAAGTCCTGCCCGGGGCCACGGCCGCCGAGGATCGCGTGGACCGGAGCGCTGAAGGCCGCCAGCGCCATCAGGGTCGACGGGACGTTGGTGGCCTTCGAGTCGTTGACGTAGAGCACGCCGTCGTGGGTGGCCACCTCCTCGAGGCGATGCTCGACCCCACGGAAGGTCCGCAGGCCCGCCCGCACCGCCTCCTCCGGGATCCCACGGGCCAAGCAGACCGCCGCTGCGAAGGCGGCGTTGCGGCGGTTGTGCTCCCCCCGCAGCCCGACCTCCCAGCCGTCGATGTCGGCGGGCCCGAGGCGGCGAGCGGCGCCCGGCAGCTCGACCTCGTCAGGCGCGACCGCAACCGCGTCGGGGCCCTGGCGGGCGAACGCCTGGAGCTTGGCCTCGCGCTATCGCTCGAACGTGCCGTGGCGGTCGAGGTGGTCGGCCTGGAGGTTCAGCAGCACCGCCGCCTCGGGCGCGAAGGCCAGCGTGTCCTGCAGCTGGAACGACGACGCCTCGCAGACGATCACCGCCTGCGGGTCGGCCACGCCGACCAACGAGGTCAGCGCGACGCCGACGTTGCCGGCGACCTCGACGAGCAGCCCCGCCTCGCGGTGCACATGGCCGACGAGCTCGGTCGTCGTGGTCTTCCCGTTGGTGCCGGTGATGGCGATGAACGCGTTGGGCAGCAGGCGCCAGGCGAGCTCGAGCTCGCCGAAGACCGCGAGGCCGCGGTCGCGCGCGGCCCGCACGACGGGCGCGTCCTCCGGCACCCCGGGCGACTTGACCACGGCCCGCACGCCGTCCAGCAGGGCAACGCCGTCGCTGCCCAGGTGCACCTCCGGCAGATCGACGACCGGCCGGCCGGCATCGACGCCGACCGCCTCCTCGCCGCGCGCCCTCAGCGTGCGCAGCGCCGCCACCCCGGACCGCGCGAGCCCCACCACGAGGTAGGGGCCTTGCGGCAGGGCGGGGCGCCGATCAGCCAAGCGACTGCTGGTAGATCGTGAACCCGATCGCCGCGCAGATCGCGGCCACGATCCAGAAGCGCAGGATGATCTTGGTCTCCGACCACGCCATCAGCTCGAAGTGGTGGTGGACGGGGGCCATCAGGAACACCCGCTTGCGGAAGACCTGGAAGCTGAAGACCTGGATCAGCACGCTGAGCGCCTCCACGACGAAGATGCCGCCCAGCAGGATGAGCAGCACCTCGGTCCGCGTCATGACCGCCAGACCGGCGAGCGCGCCGCCCAGCCCGAGCGACCCGGTGTCGCCCATGAAGATCGTCGCCGGGAACGCGTTGAACCACAGGAAGCCCACGCACGTCCCCACCAGGCAGGAGCTGACCAGTGCCAGGTCGCGCTGACCGGGCGTGATGAAGCAGATCGCGATGTACGCCAGGCCGACGATCGCCACGCAGCCCGCGGCGAGGCCGTCGAGGCCGTCGGTCAGGTTGACCGCGCTGGTGGTGCCGGCGACGACGAGGTAGATGATCACCGGATAGAAGATCCCGACGTTGATCTGGGCGTCGACGACGTGCAGGCGCAGGGTGTTCGGCAGCCCGGCCTTCTGTGTGGCGACCCACCACAGCCAGACCGAGATGATCACCGTGAACAGGAGCTTCGTCCGGGCCCGAAGGCCCAGCGAGCGCCGCTTGACGATCTTCGTGTAGTCGTCGGCGAAGCCCAGCAGCGCGCAGGCGATCGCCGTGGTGAACACCCCCACCGCGCGCCACTCGTAGTGCGACATGATCAGCACGGGCACGGTGAAGGCGGTGAAGATGATGATCCCGCCCATCGTCGGCGTGCCGGCCTTGACGTGATGGCCCTGCGGGCCCTCCTCGCGGATGTGCTGGCCGAACTCGCGGGTGCGCAGCGCCTCGATGAACCGCGGCGACAGGAACATGCAGATCAGCAGCGCCGCCGTTCCGGCGATGAGGACGACGCCCATCATGCCGCCAGCGCCTGCGCGACGGCCTGCAGCCCGACGCCGCGCGAGGCTTTGACGAGGATCGTGTCGCCGGGTGCCATGACCGAGCGCACGACCGCGGCGGCCGCCGCGGCGTCGCCGGCCGCGTGGTCGCCGTGCATGTGGGCCGCCAGCGGCCCGACGGTGATCAGCACGTCGGCGCGCTCGCGCGCGTACGCGCCGATCTCCTCGTGAAAGGCGATCTCGCCCGGCCCGAGCTCGAGCATGTCGCCGAGGACGGCGATGCGGCGGCCCGGAGCACGGGCCAGCTCGTCGAGGGCGGCGCGCATCGACATCGGGTTCGCGTTGTAGCAGTCGTCCACGACGACCACCCCGCTCGGCAGCTCGATCCGCTGCCCGCGACGGTCCGACAGAACGACGTCGATCTGGCCCGCCGGCTCGACGCCGATCGCCCGGGCCGCGGCGAGGGCGGCCATCGCGTTGTGCCGCAGGTGCGCGGCGTCGAAGGGCAGCTCGAGGCCGGCCAGGTCGTCGACGTCGCCGCCCGGCCCGAAGCTGACCACGCGGACGCCCGCCGGCAGCAGCCCGGCCAGCAGCGCCTCGCCGGCGGGGACGATCGCCGTGCCGTCGGGCGGGAGGGCGGCCAGCAGCTCGGCCTTGGCCGCCGCGACCCGTTCCACGGTCCCCAGCAGCTCCAGGTGCACCGGCCCGATGCTGACGATCACCCCGACGTCGGGCTCGGCGATCCGCGCCAGCGCGGCGATCTGGCCCTCGCCGCGCATCCCCATCTCCAGCACGAGCACCTCGGTGTCGGCCGGCGCGGAGAGCACGGTGAGCGGCAGCCCGATCTCGGTGTTGAGGTTCTGGGGCGTCGCGACGGTGCG
>JAWVFY010000217.1:0-4339 GCA_033855575.1 Solirubrobacteraceae bacterium | reverse complement strand
TCTGCGGCACGCGTACCGCGATCGTCACGGGCATCGAGAACAGGCCCTCGCCGCCGCCCGCCGCGACGCTGGCCAGCTTGACCGCTGCAGGCGCGGTGGCCGCGGCGGGGACGGTGACGGGGTAGGCCGTCGCGTTGACCGGGGCGACGCAGACGCCGCCGTTGGAGCATGTCGCCGTGGCCCCGGTGACCGTCGAGGCGGTCGTGCTGAGCGTGGCGCTGCCGGTCGTGTACTGCGTCGAGGTGATCGTGAGGTTCCAGCCGAGGCCGGCGCTGGCGCCGGTCCGCGTGTCGGTCACGGTTGCGCCGAACGTGAAGCTCGGCGTCTGGTCGCCGGCGTCGAGGCTGGCGCTGAAGGTGGCGGCGGCGTCGGTGCCGAGCGACAGCCCGGCCGTGCTCGTGTCGCGCAGCGCGACGGTCTGGGCCGTCCAGGCCGTCGTGGCGATCGCGGGGACCGCGGTGCGCGCGGTGGTCGCGCCCGCCGCGGCCGCGGTGGCGTCGGCCGCCTCGATGTCGGTGCTCGCCGAGGCCTTGTCGTAGCGCTCGGTGGTGCCGCTGGCCGGTGTCACGGTGGTGGCCGACGCGATGGCCACCGCGGTGATCACGAGGTCGTTCGCCGCGCTCGTCGTCACCGAGGGCGCGGCCGCGTTGCCGCTGGCGCCCAGCGCCTCGCCGCTCGCGTCCACGGGCACCGTGGGGTTGACGCCGCTGTAGGTCGTGATGCCGCCCGACGCGTTGCGGCTGCCCGACGACGCGAACGCGTAGCTGGTCGGCTCGCTGGCGCCGGCGACCCTGACGTAGAGCAGCTCGCGCAGTGATCCCGACGTCGTGTCCTGCACGAGCGTCCAGCCCGTCGGTGCGGAGATCGCCGTGGTCCCGGCGCCGGAGACGGCCGCGACCATCACCTGGCCCGACGCCGTGCTCGTCGGCTTGCTGATCGTCAGCGTGGCGGTGGTGCTGCTGGCCGATGCCGAGGCGACGACGGCGATCGCCGCGTGCGCCGGCGCGGCGGACCAGAGCGCGCCGCACAGGGTCAGGCCGAGCGCGGCGCGCCGGGGCCCCACGCGGCGATCAACCCCCGCCGGGACGTTCGCGCGTCCCCACCGCCTCGCCCTCGGGCGCCGGCCGGGCGTCGGTGACCCGGATCGCGTCACCGGCGGTGTCGAACGGCGCCGGGGCGGTCGCCGGCGGGCGGTTGCGCCGGCGGAAGGCCAGGGTGGTGCCGCCGATGCCGGCAAGCAGCAGCGCCAGCGCCCCACCGATCAGCACGAGGGTGTCAGGAGTGGAGGTCGGCGCTGCGGGCAACCCGGCCCGTCGAGGCAGTCCGGGCGACCCGTAGACCTGACGCACCTGCCCGGCGGAGATGACCAGCGGGGCGCGCAGATGGCTGGACCCGCCCGGCCAGCGGATCAGCACGCTGGCGAAGTAGCGCCCTGCGGGCAGGGTGGCCCCGCGCAGGACGACCGGATCCTCGACGCTGGTGGCGGGCAGGAAGGTGTCGATCGTGAACGCCTGGCGGCGCAGCGTCGCTCCGGCCTGGTTGGTGACCTTCGCGATGCCCGTGGCCTTGAGCATCCGGTTGCCGCCGTTGGCCAGACCGACCAGCAGCGTCTGGTAGCCGGGGTTGGCACCGGCGCGGACGCTGGTGACGGCCAGCCGGCGAACCGAGGCACCCGGAACGGTGATCTGCACGGCAACGATCGCCTGCTCGACCAGGTCGACCCGGAACGCGTGCTTCGCGGTGGCGTGCGCGCTGGCCGGCGCCGCGCGCACCGGGCGGACGGCGATCCCGCCCAGGTGATCACCCGCCGCCGCCGTCGCCGGCACGCGTGCGACGAAGTGCACGACGGTGCTGCGGCCCGGAGCCAGGAAGATCCGCGAGCGCTCGAGGCGCAGCCAGCCTCCGACGCCGGCCCGCCGGGCGGTCTCGTAGACGGCGCCCGTGGTGCGGCCGGTGGTGGCATCGGCGGCCAGCACGTCCGCGGTACCGGCCACGCGCCCCGCGTTGACCACCCGGACGCTCCCCGACACGGTCGCTCCGGGCGCCGCGGCGAGCGTGAAGTAGCCGCGGGCGGTGGGGCCCACCGCCTTGATGCCGAACACGGGAGCGGTCGCCTGGGCGCTCGCCGGCGCGGTCAGGACGATCAGCGAGAGCGTCAGCGCAGCGCGCCGGAGGCAGGACATGGACCCACGTTCGCTGCGGCGACCTACGCGCCTGCCCCGCGAACCAGCCCTTGCGCAAGTTCGCAACGCCGAAGTTGCGCAACCAGCGAGTCCGCCTGTGCGCCGTGGCGGCCGGACCGAATCACTGGCGGACCGCTGCTCTCGAGCGAGGAACCCCACTCCATGTCTCTCCGAACCACACCCTGGGCCGCCCTGGCCGCAGCGGCCCTGCTGGCCGCGCTGGCCGCCGCGGCGCACGCGGCCGCAGTGACCGCGACCGGCACGGTGACGGGCACGGCGCTGAGCGCGACCAGCAGCGCCACCCCGAGCTTCACCGCCAACCTCGACTCCGGCGACGTGACGACGACGTACACGATCCCGTTGGCGGTGCAGGACACGCGCGGAACCGGCGCGGGCTGGAACCTGACCATCACGTCGACGACCTTCAGCACCGGCGGCGCCACGCCGAACCTGCTGGCGACCAACGCGTCGTCGCTGACCGGCGTGACATCGGCCTGCGCGTCGGGGACCTGCACGAACCCCAGCAACGCGCAGACCTACCCGATCGGCGTACCGGCCGCCGGCACGGCACCCGCGGCGGTGAAGTTCTTCAACACGACGGCCAACAACGGCATGGGCAAGTTCACGATCACTCCGACGATCGCCGTCACCGTCGCGCAGAACGCCTTCGCCGGCAGCTACACCAGCACGGTTACGGCGTCGATCGTCACCGGGCCGTAGCGCCTGGCGCGGCCGACCGGGCACACTTCCCCGGAATGCCGCGGTCCGGGACCTCATCCGAGCGCAAGTCGCGCGCCGCCGCGCTGTCGGTCGTCTCCAACAGCGCCCTGATCGCGCTCAAGCTGGTGGCGGGGCTCGTCACGGGATCCGTCGCCATCATCTCGGACGCGATCCAGTCGACCATGGACCTGGTCGCCTCGATCATCACGCTGTTCTCGGTCCGCCAGGCCGAGCTGCCGCCTGACGCCAGCCATCGCTACGGCCACGAGAAGCTCGAGGACCTCAGCGCGGCCGTCGAGGCGCTGCTGCTGCTCGCGGGTGCTGCGGTCATCGCCTATCAGGCGGTGCACCGGCTGGTCAACGGCGGCTCGGTGGGCAAAGTGGGGATCGGCATCGCCGTGGTGGCGGTGGCCGCTGTCATCAATGTCGTCGTGTCGATGAACCTCGCGCGCGTCGCCCGCGAGACCGGCTCGGCGGCGCTGGAGGCCGACGGCGCGCATCTGCGTACCGACGCGCTGGTCTCGGTGGGGGTGCTGATCGCGCTCGTCCTGACCGCCACCACCCACGCCGAGTGGATCGACGCCGTCGTCGGCCTGATGGTCGCTGTGGTCATCGCCGTGACCGCCCTGCGCATCCTGCTGCGCTCCGGCCGCCGCCTGATCGACGAGAGCCTCCCCGCCGACGAGATGGACGCGCTGACCGCCGTGGTCGAGTCGTTTGTGGGCGGCCCGGTCGTCGGCTATCACGATCTGCGCGCGCGCCACTCGGGCGCCAGCCATCAGGTCGACCTGCACCTGCAGTTTCGCGACGGGACGACGCTGCGCGACGCGCATCTCGTCTCTCACGATCTCCAGGACGCCGTGACCAGGCGCCTGCCCCACACCTCGGTGCTGATCCACATCGAGCCCGAGGACCGCGTCCGCGAGGATCGCTTCGACCACGCGGGCTGACGGTCAGGCGTCGCGCCTGACGAGCCCGACGGCCGCGAGCACCAGCGCCAGCGCGGCATAGCCGCAGAACACGGCGAACCCGGTCCACGGCGCGAGATGGTGGCTGTTGTCGAATGTGCTGGTGGCGACGGTGGTGCCGGCGCTGAGCGGCAGGTAGGGCGAGATCGCGTCGCCGAGGTTGCTGGGCAGCAGCGCGGTGATGCCGGGCAGGACGAACAGCAGGCCGACGAACGTGGCGATCCCGCCCGCCGTGCTGCGGACGAGCGCGCCGATCCCGACGGCGAGCACGCCGAGGACGGTGAGGAACAGCGCCGTGCCGACGACGGCGCGCAACGCGTGCGGATCTCCGAGCCCGGCCTGGACGTGGCGCTGGGTGACGATCGCCTGCACGCCGAAGAACGAGACGAACGACGAGGCCAGCATCAGTACGAAGGTGACCGCGGCGAAGATCAGCGCCTTGGCCCACAGCACGGGCAGCCGGTGGGG
>JAWVFY010000216.1:0-4084 GCA_033855575.1 Solirubrobacteraceae bacterium | reverse complement strand
TCTGCTCCGGCGTCTGATGCAAGCCGGTGTAGATGACCTCCATCCCCGCGTCACGCAGCGCGCGAGCGATGATCTTCGCCCCACGATCGTGCCCATCGAGACCAGGCTTGGCCACGACAACACGGATCTTGCGGGCAACGGTCTCGGGCATCGGCGCGCCGGATTGTATGGGCGAGGCGGCCTCGGCAGCCGTCCGGCGTCAGCGAAAGGCCCTACTTGACCTTGAGCGTCATCTTCATGCTCAGGTGCACCGTGCAGAAGAGCTGGTAGGTCCCGCGCTTGTGGAAGACCCGCGTGTAGGTGCCGTGGGTCCTGGTGGGCGTGTGGAAGTGAGCCCCGTCGATCGGCCCGCTCAGCTGGTAGACCTGATGGCGGTTCCTGCCGCGCCAGACGAACTTGACGGCGTCCCCGCTGTGGATCGTGACCGTCGGCCGGGGGCCTTTGCGGACGAAGTAGTTGTCACCGATCGTGATCGTCTTGGTGGCAGCGAGCGCCGGGACCGCGAAGGCCGCGATCAGCGCGCCGGCAGCGAGCACTGCGAAGAGCTTCTTCACGGGGCAGGCCTCTCCAAAGGGTGCTGGACGGAAACGAGGCTAGAACACGCGCCGGTCCCCAACGGTGCGGCGGGGATCTAGAAGACGGGGATCTCGGTGTAGTCGCCCCAGACGCTCTGCAGCGCGCTGACGATCTCGCCCTCCGTGGCGTGGGCGCGCGCGCAGTCCAGCAGCGGGGGCACGAGGTTGGCGTCAGGGCGGGCGGCCATGTCGCGCAGGGTGCCGAGCGCGGCCTCGACGCCGCCGGTGTCGCGGCGCGCACGGACGGCCTGGACGCGGCCGATCTGCTTGGCCTCGAGGTGCGGGTCGATCTTCAGGGTCGGCGCCGTCGAGTCACCCTCGGTGAAGCTGTTGACGCCGACGACGAGGCGGCGGCCGGCGTCGATCTCGCCCTGCAGCTCGTAGGAGGCGTCGGCGATCTCGCGCTGCGGGAAGTTGGTCTTGACCGCCTCGACCATCCCGCCGAGCTCGTCGATCCGCGCGAAGTACACGTAGGCGTCCTGCTCGAGCTGGTCGGTCAGCGCCTCGACGAAGTACGAGCCGCCCAGCGGGTCGATCGTGTTGGCCACCCCGGTCTCGTGGGCGATGATCTGCTGGGTGCGCAGCGCGATGCGGACCGCCTCCTCGGTCGGCAGCGCCAGCGCCTCGTCGTAGGAGTTGGTGTGCAGCGACTGCGTGCCGCCCAGCACCCCGGCGAGCGCCTCGATCGCGGTGCGCACGATGTTGTTCAGCGGCTGCTGCGCGGTCAGCGAGACGCCCGCGGTCTGGACGTGGGTGCGCATCAACCAGCTGCGGGGGTCCTTCGCCCCGAACGTCTCGCGCAGCTCGCGCGCCCAGATACGCCTCGCTGCGCGGTACTTGGCGATCTCCTCGAAGAAGTCGATCTGGGCGTTGAAGAAGAAGCTCAGCCGGGGCGCGAAGTCGTCGACGTCGAGGCCCCGCGCCACCGCCTGCTCGACATAGGTCAGCCCGTCCTTGAGCGTGAACGCCAGCTCCTGCGCCGCCGTCGAGCCCGCCTCGCGGATGTGGTAGCCGCTGATCGAGACCGGGTGCCAGCGCGGCATGTGCCCAGAGCACCACTCGATCATGTCGCCCAGCAGCCGCATCGCCGGATCGATCGGGAAGCACCACTCCTTCTGGGCGATGTACTCCTTGAGGATGTCGGCCTGGATCGTCCCCGCCAGGCGCTCGGGGCCGATGCCCTGATCCTCCGCGGCGACGACGTAGTAGGCCAGCATGATCGCCGCCGGCGCGTTGATCGTCATCGAGACGCTCACCTCGCCGAGATCGATCCCGGCGAACAGCGTCTCCATGTCGTCGAGGGTGTCGATCGCCACCCCCTCGCGCCCCACCTCGCCCAGCGACCGCGGCGCATCCGAGTCGTGGCCCATCAGCGACGGCATGTCAAACGCCGTCGACAGCCCGGTCTGCCCGTGATCGAGCAGGTAGTGGAAGCGCTCGTTGGTCTCCTCCGCGGTACCGAACCCCGCGAACTGACGCATCGTCCACAGCCGCCCCCGGTACATCGACGGGTACACGCCGCGAGTGAACGGATAGGCGCCGGGGACGCCGATCTCGGACGCCGCCGGGAGGTCGGCCTCGGTGTAGAGCGCCGCGATCGGCTCGCCGCTGAGCGTGGTGAAGGGGGCGTCGCGCTCGGGCGTCGAGAGATACGCCTCCTGCCACCCCTCCAGCGGCGTCTGGTGCGGCTGCGTCGCCATGGGCGCAAGGCTAACCGTCCCCGTCATCAGCCGGTTGCGCCGTGCTCCGGCCTGTGGCCTAATGGCTTCATGCGCCCTCTCAGAGTCCGCGGCCACCTGACGTACGCGAACGTCGTTTCGACGATCTCGCTCTTCGTGGTGCTTGGCGGGACGGGATTCGCCGCCGTGACGTTGTCCGCGAACAGCGTGGGCAGCCGGCAGATCCGCAACGGGCAGGTCCGCAACGCCGACCTGGCGCGAAACGCGGTGGCCAGCGGCAAGGTGCGCGACGGCTCGCTGCTGCGCCGAGACTTCAAGGCGGGGCAGGTTCCCGCGGGGCCGGCCGGGCCGAAGGGGGCCAAGGGCGATACCGGACCGTCCACCGGGAAGGCCGGTGGAGACCTGACGGGGAACTATCCGAATCCGACGATCGGAGACGGCAAGGTCGGGACGGACCAGCTGGCCAAGGGCGCGGTCACGAGGGCGAAGGCGAACCTGACCGCGACGTTCACCAGCGCGTTCCTGGAGAGCGGGTGGACGGCCTACGTCCCAGGCGGCTTCGCCGTGCCGGGCTACGCCAAGGACGCGACGGGTTTCGTGCACCTGCAGGGCGCGGTCGCCAGGGCCGACGACGCCAACCTCTCCCAGCCGATCATGACCCTCCCCGCCGGCTTCCGGCCCGGGGGCTCGGTGTTCGTCGAGGTCACGACCGCCACCGGGGCGACGGCGTTCGCGCCGTGCACGCTGTTGATCACCAGCACGGGCGATGTCGAGCCTCACGCAAACAGTGGGTGCAACAAGCTCTTCGTCTCGCTCGAGGGCGTGACGTTCTACGCCGGCCAGTAGCGGCCGAGGAGGAGGCCGAGGTCGCGGGCCAGCGCTTCCCGGCCGGAGCGAAGCATGCGGTTGGTGACGCGGATGACCGTCCACCCCGCGAGCGCGAGCTCCCGATCGCGCATGCGGTCGCCGTCGAAGCGTGACGCCGTGGCATGGGCGGCGCGGCCGTCGAGCTCGACGATCAGCAGGCGGTCGGGCCAGGCGCAGTCGACGCGGTACCCGAGGACGGGGTGCTGCCTCCGGGGCCACGGCAGGGCGTGGTCGGCAAGGAAGGCGGCGAAGTCGGCTTCCAGGTCGGTCTCGGACCAGGCCGTGCTCACAGTGTGGTCAGCGAGGATGGCTCTGAGGCGCGCGCTCCCCGGCCGGCGCGGATGGCGCCGCAGGAGCTCGGACAGCCCGACCGGGCTGGTGAGGCGCAGGTAGTCCGCTTCGTTGAAGGCCTTCTCGAGCTCGTGGTGGGTCAGCGTGTCGGCGAGATCGAGCAGCGTGCGGGCCACGGTGGTCACCGGGAGGCCTTCGACGTGTTCGCGCTCGTCGGGGAGCAGCGACGAGACGTGGCTGGTGATGCCGGGAACGCTGCGTCGCATCGGGACGGTGATCTCGATCCGCCGCTCGGTGACCGGGAGGCCGAAGCGCGCGGCGGCGGATCGATGGCTCAGGGCAGCTCGGGGTCCGCCGGCGAGGATGGCCGCCAGCAGGCGGCCATCCCGCGTCAGGGGCGCCGGGGTGAAGGTGTAGACGCCGCGGTGCACAGCAACGAGAACGCCGCGGGCCAGCCGGTGCTCGATGCCTCGCCGGCTCAGCCCGAGCGCCAGGAGCTGCCGGCGGGCGACCAGCCCGAGCTGTGCGCGCGCTCGCTCCCGGATCAGGTCGTCGATCGACCACACCCGGGTGTGGTCAGACTGCTTCGCGATCGCCATGCGGGCCACGATGGCGGGCGCCGGCGCGCATGGGACGCGCGGTTCGTCACGAGTCGCGCGCGGCCTCGCCGAG
>JAWVFY010000215.1:0-7651 GCA_033855575.1 Solirubrobacteraceae bacterium | reverse complement strand
GTGCTGGCGCGCGACTCGTTCTCCAAGCTGCTGGCCGCCGGGCTGACGTGCGTCTTCGCGCTGCAGGTCTTCGTGATCGTCGGCGGCGTCACCAAGCTGATCCCGCTGACCGGTGTGACGCTGCCGTTCATCTCCTACGGCGGGTCGTCGATCCTGGCCAACTTCGTGCTGCTCGCGCTCCTGCTGCTCGTCTCGGAGAAGGCGAGGCGTGAGGCGTGAACACCCCGATCCGCCGGATGTTCGGCGTGTTCGTGATCATGTTTGCCGCGCTCATGGGCGCCACGGCGTGGTGGACGGTCGTGCGCGCCGACCGGCTCGACCGGAACTACTCGTCCGAGAACGCCCGTGACCTGCTGCGCGGGCTCAAGGTCCGCCGGGGCGACATCCGTGCGGCCGACGGGACGCTGATCGCCCACTCGACCAAGGACTCCCAGGGCGTCTACTCGCGTCACTACCCGCTGGGCGACGTGTTCGGCCATCCGGTCGGCTACTCGTTCACGTCGATCCAGCAGTCCGAGCTCGAGGCCTACTACAACCACGAGCTGTCCGGCGGCGCCTCGACGACCGACTCCCTGCTCGCGCAGCTGGTCGGCAGCCGCACCAGCGGCGACGACCTGCGCACGACCCTCGACCCGAAGGCGCAGAAGCTGGCCGAGCAGCTCATCGCCCAGGCCAGCCCCCAGCAGGGCGGCGCCGCGGTCGTGCTCGACCCCCGCACCGGGGCCGTCCGGGTGATGGCGTCGGTTCCGGGCTACAACCCCAACCAGGCTCAGCACCCCAAGGTCTTCCGGGCGCTCAACCGCGACAACCTGCGCAGGCCGCTGGTCAACCGCGCGGTGCAGTTCGGCTACGCGCCGGGTTCGACGATGAAGCTCGTCACGCTGACCGCGGCGCTCGACAGCGGCAGATACCAGGTGGGCTCGACCGTCAACGGCGACAACGACGTCAAGATCTCGGGCGTCCCGCTGACCAACGACTTCAACAAGTCGTGGGGCAACATCGACCTCACGACCGCGCTGACCAACTCGGTCAACACGGTCTTCGCCCAGGTCGCCGAGTCGGTGGGCAAGCCGCTCATGCGCAAGTACATGGAGCGCTTCGGCTTCGATCACAAGCCATCGCTCGACTACCCGTCGGGCGAGATGTCGTCGGCCGGCGAGTACCGCAACGGCAAGCTGCTCTCGCCCACGAGCCAGTACGTCGACGTGGGCCGCATGGGCATCGGCCAGGACAAGCTGCAGGTGCCCGCGATGCAGATGGCCGAGGTGGCCTCCGCCATCGCCGACGGGGGCCGCCTCATGCGCCCGCACATCGGCGACCGCTTCCTGGACGTCGACGGCCGCACGACCAAGTCGATCGGCGATCAGGTGGAGTCGACCGTGATGAGCGCCCAGACCGCCAGGGACATCACGGCGATGATGGTCTCGGTCGTCCAGAACGGCACCGGCACCAAGGCGCAGATCCCGGGCATGAGCGTGGCCGGCAAGACCGGCACCGCCGAGACCGAGACGGGCGCCAACACGAAGAACAAGCTGTGGTTCGTCGGCTTCGCTCCCGCCGACCATCCCCAGGTCGCCTTTGCCGTGACCGTCAGCGACGTCGTGGGCTTCGGCGGCGACGTCGTCGCGCCGATCGCCAAGCAGCTCATCCAGGCGCTGGTCAAATGAGAGAGCTCCCGGCGGGCACCGTGGTGGACGGGCGCTACACGATCGTCACCCGGCTGGGCTCGGGCGGGATGGCCGATGTCTACTGCGCCGAGGACTCCCAGCTCGGGCGGCGGATCGCGCTGAAGGTGCTCTACGCGCGCTTCGCGGAGGACCAGGAGTTCGTCGAGCGCTTCCGGCGTGAGGCGTCGTCGGCCGCCGGCCTCCAGCACCAGCACGTGGTGTCGATCTACGACCGCGGCGAGTGGGAGGGGACCTCCTACATCGCCATGGAGTTCGTCGACGGCCGCACGCTCAAGCAGATCATCCAGGCCGACGCGCCGATGGACCCGGTGCGCGCGATCGACCTCACGGTGCAGATCCTGCGGGCCGCGCGCTTCGCCCATCGCCGGGGCGTCATCCACCGCGACCTCAAGCCGCACAACGTGATCGTCGACGGCGAGGACCGGGCGAAGGTCACCGACTTCGGCATCGCCCGCGCCGGCGCCTCGGACATGACCCAGACCGGGTCGATCATGGGCACCGCCCAGTACCTGTCGCCCGAGCAGGCCCAGGGCCACTCGGTGACGCCGCGCTCGGACCTCTACTCGATCGGCATCGTCCTCTACGAGATGCTCACCGGCCGGATCCCGTTCGACGGCGAGAGCGCGGTCACGATCGCCCTCAAGCAGGTCAGCGAGCCCCCAGTGCCGCCGAGCCACTACAACCCGGCGGTCCCTGCGCCGCTGGAGGACGCGGTTCTGCGGGCGCTGGCCAAGGACCCGGCCGACCGCTTCGCCGACGCCGACGCCTTCATCGCCGCGCTCGAGGACGCACGCGCCCAGATCGAGGCCGGGCTGGCACCGGCCGCCCAGCCGACCACGTCGTTCACCGCCCTCGCTCCCGCCCCGCTCCTGGCATCGGCGGCCGCCGAGCCGCTGCTGCCGGCCGATCCGCTGCGCGACGACGAGGGGCCGAAGTGGCCCTGGGTGCTCCTCGTCAGCCTCCTGGTCGTCGCCGCGATCGTGGGCGCGCTGCTGCTCACGGGGACCATCGGCGCCAAGAAGGTCGCGGTCCCCGACGTGGTGCAGACCAACCAGGCCACCGCTGCGGCCGTCCTTCACCGCCAGGGGCTCGAGGTCCACTTCGACCCGGTGGCCAGCGACAAGCCGGCGGGCATCGTCATCGCCCAGGATCCCGCTCCGGGGACGCGCGTCAAGACGGGAACGACCGTCAACGCGTCGGTCTCCCAGGGGCCGGGCAACGCGCAGGTGCCGGTGGTCGACGGTCTGGGCCGCCGCGCCGCGCGCCGGCAGCTGCAGGCGGCGCACTTCCGCATCCAGGAGCGGACCGCCAACGACCCGACGGTCCCCAAGGATCACGTGATCCACAGCCTGCCCGCCGGCGGCGACTCGTCGCCCGTCGGCAGCACCGTGACGATCTACGTCTCGCTCGGGCCCGCGGCCGTCCCGTTGCCGGACGTGACCGGCCAGCAGGTCGGCGACGCGCGCTCGACGCTCCAGAACGACAAGTTCGTCGTGCGCACAGTGGACCAGCAGACCACCGCCCAGGACCCGGGGACCGTTCTCGCCCAGAGCCCGGTCGGCGGCGGCACGGCGCCCCAGGGCTCGACGGTCACCCTGACGGTGGCCCGGGCGCCCGACCAGGTCACCGTGCCCGACGTCACCGGCAAGCTCGAGGGCCATGCGGTCTCCGACCTCTCCGCGGCGGGGTTCACCGTCGACCTCCAGAGCGAGGACACGCCCGACCAGACCCAGGACGGCCGGGTGCTCTCCCAGGATCCCGCCGGCGGGACCAAGGCCAAGCCCAAGACCCGCGTGACGATCTTCGTCGGCCACTTCGTCGCGACCGCCACGACGCCGACCACGCCGACCCCCGCGCCCTCGCCAGGCCCGGCCCAGACGACGCCGGGCGGCGGGCCGTGAGGGTCGCCGTCCTGTGTGGTGGCCGCTCGTCCGAGCACGACGTGTCGCTGACCAGTGGCCGCGCCGTGGCCGAGGGCCTGCGCGAGGGCGGCCACGAGGTCGCCGTCGTCGAGATCGCCCGCGACGGTGTCTGGCGCCACGACGGCGAGACCCTGACGCTGCACCCGGCCGCCGGCCTGCTCGACGCCGACGTGGCGTTCCCGGCGCTGCACGGGCCGTTCGGCGAGGACGGGACGACCCAGGGCGTGCTGGAGACCCTCGACGTCCCGTACGTCGGGTCGGGCGTGGCGGCCAGCGCGCTGTGCATGGACAAGCTGACGTTCAAGGACCTGATGGCCAACGAGGGCCTGCCGCAGGTCAACTACGTCCGCGCCGAGCCCGATCTCGCCGATCCGGGCCTCGGCTGGCCATGCTGGGTCAAGCCCGCCCGCCTGGGCTCGTCGGTGGGCATCGCCCGGGTGCAGAGCCCCGAGGACTTCCCCGCCGCCCTGCGCGCGGCGCTGGCCCACGACCCTCGCGTCATCGTCGAGGCCCACGCGAGCGGGATGGAGGTCGAGTGCTCGGTGCTCGGCACCGCCGCGAGCCCGCGGGCGTCGCAGCCCGGCGAGATCGTCGTGCACTCCGAGACCGGCTGGTACGACTACGAGGCCAAGTACTCCGAGGGCGGCATGGAGCTCGTCGTGCCCGCCCGGATCCCGTCACCGGTGCGCGAGCGCGTTCGATCGCTGGCCGGCGAGGCGTTCACGCTGGCGGGCTGTAGCGGGCTGGCCCGCGTGGACTTCTTCGTCGACGGCGACGAGGTGCTGCTCAACGAGCTCAACACGATGCCCGGCCAGACCCCGTTCAGCGTCTACGGCAAGCTGTGGGCGGCCGGGGGGCTGGCCTACCCCGAGCTGCTGGAGAAGCTCTGCATGATCGCGCTGGAGCGCCACGCCAGCGAGCGTGAGCACAGCTTCTAGCCGCGCTGGAACAGCTCGATCTCGCCGATCGCCGCGCTCCGCTGCCCGGGTGGCAGCTGGGTGATCCACACCAGGTAGTAGCGAAACGCATGGCCAGCCGTGTCCAATGAGATCTGGTTGGTGGTCTTGGCTGTGCCGACGTCGCCGACCTTCCTCCAGCCGGGGCCCATGGTGGGCGGCACGCTGTCGGCCGCGACGTACACGGCGCCCTGCCACCCCGGCGTCGGGGTCGTGATGGCCATCCGCACCGCGCTGACCTTGGGCGCGGCGTCGACGTAGATGCCGACGCCCGGCTTCTGGAGCCCGCTGTCGTAGGACTCGGTCGACCAGGTCGTGCTGGGATTGCGGTCCACGACCGCGGGAGCCTGCTCGGGGTGCTCGCTGTGGTCGGGGGTGCCGAACGGGTCGTAGTCGTGGGCGCTGGCCGCGCCCACCGAGACCACGCTGGTGCCGGCCGGCCTGGCGATGCCGGGCGTGGACCCGGTGCCGCGGTGTGTGTGGTTGGCGGCGAGCAGCAGCACGGCCGCGGCTGCGGCGACGCAGAGCAGCACGAGCGCCAGGGCCAGCCGCCCGCTGATGCGGACGCGCAGCGGGAGCCGCCGGCGCGAGCGCGGCGGGAGCGTGCGCAGGATCGCCGTCGCCTCGCCCGTGGCCTGGCCCGAGCGCGCCGTCTCGATGGCCAGCACGTCCTCGAGGTCGCGGATCAGCTGGGCGTCGTCGGCGTAGCGCTTGGTCAGGTCCTTGGCCGTCGCGCGGTCGACCACCGCGGCGAGCGCGCTGGAGATCTCGGGCCGGCGCAGCTGCAGGTCGGGCAGCTCCTCGCGGACGTGCTTCATCGCGACGGCGACCTGGTTCTCGCCCTTGAACGGGACCTCGCCGGTGAGCATCTCGTAGAGCACGATGCCCAGCGAGTAGAGGTCCGACGGCCCGGTGACCAGGTGTCCCAGCGCCTGCTCGGGCGAGACGTAATCGGTGGTGCCGAGCACGCGGCCGTCGGCGGTGAGCCCGTCCTGGTCGAGCGTGCGGGCGATGCCGAAGTCGGTGACCTTGGCGGTGCCCTCCTCGTCGACCAGCACGTTCTGGGGCTTGACGTCGCGGTGGATGATCCCCTGCGCGTGCGCCGCGGCCAGCGCGCGGGCGATCTCGATCGCGTAGGCCACCGCCTCGGGGATCTGCAGCCGGCCGTTGCGGCGGATGCGGTCCTTGAGCGTCTCGCCCTCGACGAACTCGAAGACGATGAACGGCGTGTGGTCGTCCTCGCCGGCGTCGATCACCCCGACGATGTGAGGATGGTTGAGCTGGGCCACCGCGCGCGCCTCGCGCCGGAAGCGCTCGAGCTGGTCGGAGTCCTCGGCCAGCGGGCGGTGCATGAGCTTGATCGCCACGCAGCGCTCGAGGACGGTGTCGAAGGCCTTGTAGACGGTCGACATGCCGCCCGTCCCGACCTGGGCGTCGAGGCGGTAGCGATCGTTCAGGAGGGTGCCGACCGGCACGGTCACGCGCCTATTGTCCCGCCTCGTGGTTCATGTCGCCTATTACACCGATCCGCTGTGCCCGTGGTCGTGGGCGGCCGAGCCCGCGCTGCGCCGCCTGCAGGTGGAGTTCTCCGACCAGCTGGCATTCACCTACGTGATGGTCGGCATGGCGCGCGAGGTTCGCCCCGAGTCCTTCCTGGCCGAGACGCTCGACGCGGTCGCCGCGAGCGCGATGCCGGCCGATCCGCGGGTCTGGCTGGAGGGCGCGCCGCGCAGCTCCTATCCGGCCTGCCTGGCCGTTAAGGCGGCCGGCGAGCAGGGGCTGGACGGTCCCTACCTGCGGCGCCTGCGCGAGGGCCTGATGTTGCGCCGCGAGCGGATCGACAACGCCGAGGCGTTCCTGGTTGCCGCGCGCGACGTCGTCGGCCTCGACGTGGCGCGCTTCGAGATCGGTCTGCGCTCCAACGCGATCGTCGAGCTGTTCGGTGCCGACCGCGAGCGGGCCGGCACCGGCGATCAGCGCCCCGGCCTCCCGGCGTTCTCGTTCGCCGACGGCCCGCCGATCGAGTCGGGCGATCTCGAGGCGCTGCGCCGCGCGGCCGTGGAGGCCGGCGCCGTGCCCGGTTCGCTCCCTGACGCCGGGGAAGCGCTGCGGCGGTTCGGCAGCATGGGCGCCGCCGAGGTCAGCGCGGTCTGCGGGATGCCCGCCACGCGCGCCCGCATCGAGCTGTGGCGGCTGGCCGGCGAGTTCCGGGCGCGCCCGACCGCGCTGGTCTGCGGCGAGGTCTGGCAGGCGGCCTGAGGGTCAGCCGCCGTCCGCCACTGTGGCTGCTTCCGCCGCGGCAGCAGCGCTCTCCTGCTTGACGGCGTTCCAGATCTCCTCGCGGTAGACCGGGACGCTGCGTGGCGCGGCGATCCCGATGCGCACCCGCGAGCCGCTGATCTCCATCACTTCGATGATCACGTCATCGCCCAGCATGATCTTCTCGCCCGGCTTGCGGGTGATGATGAGCATCGACACTTCCTCCTTGAGTGTTCGCCGATATTAGGGCGAAACGAAGGAGGTGTCAGGAAACTAGTGCGAACAGCTCTGCGTCGGCCGACAGGCGCTCGCGCAGCGTGCGCTTGAGCTGGCCGTGGATCTGGCAGACGCGGCTCTCGGACACGCCGAGGACCTCGCCGATCTCCGCCAGCGTCAGGTTCTTGACGTGGAGCATCACGGCGACCTCGCGCTCGCGCTGACCGAGCTGCGCGAAGGCGGCCCGGAAGCGCTCCTTGGCCTGGGTCTTCGCGGCGGCCAGCTCGGGGTCGAGCTCGGCGTCGGAGGACGGGATCGTGTCGATGCGCTCGATCGAGGTGTCGTCATCGGAGAGGACGAGCGAGTTCAGCGACGTCAGGTCCGAGGTGGCGATCTCGTCGCGCCGCTTGCGCAGCTCGGCGACGGTGACGCCCACGGCGTCGGCCAGCTCCTCGTTGGCCGGGCGGCGGCCGTGCAGTGCGGTGAACTCCTCGACGGCCTTGTCCAGGTCGCGCTCCCAGCGGCGGACGGAGCGCGGCGCCCAGTCGAGGCGGCGCAGCTCATCGAGCACGGCGCCGTGGATGCGGGTCCACGCGTACTGCTCGAGGGT
>JAWVFY010000214.1:0-13018 GCA_033855575.1 Solirubrobacteraceae bacterium | reverse complement strand
ACGCGGGCGGCGCGGGCCGCACGCGCGGCGCGGGCCGGCGGCGCGGGGAGTGTCCGCGCGACGCGCGGCCGAGGAGCCTCGAGGACCGCGGGAGCTGCCGGCGGCTCGAGCGCGGCCGGCGGCTCCTCGGTGGGTGGGAGGGCCGGCGGCGCCGGGACCACGCGCAGCTTCGCGCGGTCGGGGACGGGGTTGGCCGGCGGCGGCGCCGGGCGCTCGGCCGGGCGGGGTGCCTCGGCGAACGAGGCGCGCAGCGCAGCGCGGGCCTCGTCGAGGGCAGCCGCGTGCTCGGTGCAGCGCGGGCAACGCGCGAGGTGGACCTCGAGCCACTTGCGCTCCGGTCGCTGCAGGACGACGGCATCGAGCCGGTCGGAGATCAGCTGCTCGGCCTGCTCGCAGCGTGCGCCGGAACCGAGCGGCGCGCGTGTGCGCCGCAGCGCCTTGCGAGCGCGGGCCGCGGCCGGCCGCAACTCGCCATCGGCGAGTCCGGTGTCGGCGAGGACCGCGGCCCGATCGGCGCCCGCGAGCTCGAGCAGCGCCAGCACCCGGCGCTCGGTGGCGGGCAGCTCCGGCACGGTCTCGAAGACGTGTCGCTCGGCACGGTCGCGGAGCGCGGTGGCGGTCTGGCGGACGCTCGGCATGGCCTGGCCGCGAGTCTACGCCCGCCGGCGCGGCCCAGGGGTTAGACTCGGAGAAAGACCCTAAAGACGACCCGAATTAGGCTGGAGGAAGCCGATGGCCGACTACGCCAACGACGTGCTGGTAGAGACCGACTGGGTGGAGGAGCACCTCGACGACCCGTCCATCCGCATCGTCGAGGTCGACGAGAACCCGGCTCTCTACGCCGAGGCCCACATCCCGGGCGCCATCGGCTTCGACTGGAAGAAGGACCTCCAGGACCAGACCAAGCGCGACTTCCTGGGGCCCGAGGCCTTCGGCGAGCTGTTCGGCTCGCGTGGCATCTCCAACGACCACACGATCGTCCTCTACGGCGACCGCAACAACTGGTTCGCGGCCTACACCTTCTGGTACCTGAGGTACTACGGCCACGACAACGTCAAGCTCGTCAACGGGCCGCGCGAGAAGTGGATCTCCGAGGGCCGGCCCACCACCTCCGACGCGCCCAGCCACGAGCCGGCGCAGTTCATCGCCCAGCCCGGCAACGACGCGATCCGCGCCAAGCGCGACGAGGTCCTCGGGGCGCTCGGCACCGACACGCGCCTGGTCGACGTCCGCTCGCCCCAGGAGTTCTCCGGCGAGCTGATCGCGATGGCCGGCTACGAGCAGGAGGGAGCCCAGCGCGCGGGCCACATCCCGGGCGCGGCCTCGGTGCCGTGGGCTCAGGCCGTGCGCGAGGACGGCACGTTCAAGTCGCGTGAGGAGCTCCAGGAGCTCTACGCCGGCAAGGGCGTCCTGACCGACAGCGACCCGGTGATCGCCTACTGCCGCATCGGCGAGCGCTCGGCCCACACCTGGTTCGTCCTGCACGAGCTGCTCGGCAAGGACGACGTCAAGAACTACGACGGGTCGTGGACGGAGTGGGGCAATCTCGTCGACGTCCCCATCGAGAAGGACGTCTAGGCGCGCGCGTGTAGCCAAGCGGCTAGATCAGCGGCGCCAACCGCTCCAGCAGCTCCTGGACGATCCGCGCCGTCGCGCCCCAGATGAGATCCCGGCCGACCACATAGGTGTCGGTCCGGAAGGGCACGCCGCGGCGCAGCATGCGGCGGCGGGCAGAGCCCGTGCGCAGGTCGGCGACGGAGAGCTCGAGCACCGCGTCGACCTCGCGCGGGGAGAGGACCCACTCGCGGCCGGGCTCGATCAGGCCGACGAACGGGTAGATCGCGTAGCTGGTGGCGATCGTCGGGGTGGGCTGCAGCGCGCCGACCAGCTCGACGGCATCGGGCGGCAGGCCCACCTCCTCGTCGGCCTCGCGCAGGGCGGCGGTCCGCAGGTCCTCGCCCTCGTCGGCGCGGCCGCCCGGGAACGAGATCTCGCCGGGGTGACGGCGCAGGTCGTCGCGGCGGCGCGTGAACACCACGTGCAGCTCGCCGGCGGCATCGACGTAGAGCGGCACGAGCACCGCAGCATCGGTGCGTCCGTGGACCTCCAGCGAAGCGGCCTGCTCGGCGTCGAGGAGGACGCCGGGCAGGGCTTGCGCGAGCTCAGTGCGTGAGCGCGATGCGCTCGACACGCTCGTCGAACATGACCTCGCCGTCGAGGGTGCGGTGCACCGGGCACTTGGCCGCGATGACGCGCAGGCGCTCGACCGTCTCGTCGCTGAGGTTGTCGGGGAAGCGCATCACGAGGTTGAAGCGCGTCGGGCAGCCGCGCTCGGCAGGGGTGTAGTCGCAGGCGACCTCGACGTCGCCTACGTCCCAGCCCTTGCGCTGGGCGTACATCTCCATCGTGACGGCCGTACAGGAGGCGAGGCTGGCGGCGAGCAGCTCGAGCGGGCTGGGCCCGGCGTCGTCGCCTCCCTGGTCGGTGGGCTCGTCCACGACGAACTGGTGCTCGCGGATCTTGACGGCTTGCCGGAACGTGCCGGCGCGGGTGACGGTGGCCTTCATGGCTTCTCGATCATGTCAGGGGATTGAACAGCAGCCCGGTCGGGACCTTGGGGAAGAAGTAGGTGGATTTGGGAGGCATGTTGACACCGGTGGCGGCGATCTCCTGGACCTGCCCGACCGGGTTGGGCCGCAGGAAGAACGCCAGATCCACCTCACCCGACGTGACCATCTTGATCGCCTCGGCATCGTTACGCGAGTAGGTCAGGCCGTTCTGGTGGTCGATGTCGTCATCGGTCAATCCGAGCGGCCCCTTGAGCACCAGCGCCTCGAGCACGGCGGTGTCCAGCCGGCGGTAGGGCTCGGGGAACCCGGCGAGCGCGCGGTCGGCGATCGCCTGGTCGGTGAGCGTCAACCGCATCGGGCGCTGGAGGTGGGCGTCGAGATAGCCCAGCTCGAGCGGCCCGTCGCCCTCGGCCGGCGGGAGGTCGGCGAGCGCGTCGAGCGGCGTGATCTCGAAGTGCTCGCGCAGCGTCTGGGCCAGCGCCTCCTGCGTTGCGGCCGTCGTGCCGGAGACCAGGCGATGGGTCGGGAAGACCGTCAGCCCTTCGTCCTGCATCGCCACCAGGTTCATCAGGACGAACCGCGACGCGTCGTCCTCGCTCGCGCCGATCTCGTCGGCGTAGACACGCGCGGTCTCGTAGCGGTGGTGCCCGTCGGCGATCAGCAGCTCGGCGCCGGCGGTCACGCGCTGCACGGCGGCGATGGCCTCGGGGTCCTCGATCCGCCAGAGCCGGTTGCGCGTGCCGTCCTCGTCGGTGGCCTCGCCGTAGGGCTCGGCGGCGGTGTGGGGCTCGAGCGCGCCCCAGGCGGCGCCCTGCGGATCGCTGAACAGGCTGAAGATCGGGCTGAGGTTCGCGCGCGTGGCGCGGGTCAGGCGAAGCCGGTCCTCGCGGGGGCCGGGGTGGGTGCGCTCGTGCGGGCGGATCCGGCCCGGTCCGTACTCCTCCACGCGCACGCGCGCGAAGAAGCCGCGGCGCGTCTTGGCGACCGACCCGTCGCCACCGGCGCCGGTGTACTCCTGGGTCAGCGCCCACAGGGCGGGGGTCTCGTCGCGGACGACGGCGCCCTCGTCCTGCCAGGAGGAGAAGGTCTGCGCGGCGGCCGCATAGGGGTCGTCGCCCTGGGGCAGGTCGACGCGCACGACGTTGTGCGGCGAGCGCGCCGCGAGCTCAGCGCGCTGCTCGGGGTCGATCACGTCGTAGGGCGGCGCGACGAGCTCCTGCAGCGGGCCCGCGACCCGCTGGTCGTAGTGCAGCGCGCGAAGCGGCTGGATCTCGGCCATGGCGGCGTGACGCTAGCAACGCCGCGAACGGCGGACCTACGATCGGGGCGCCCGGATTCGAACCGGGGGCCTTCCGCCCCCAAAGCGGACGCGCTACCAGGCTGCGCCACGCCCCGATCGGATGAGTCTAAGCCCAGCGTGCACGGTGGTGGGGTACGTTCCCGCGATGCGGCGCGCCCTCGCGCTGGTGCTCGTCCTGTCCGCGCTGCCGGCCGCGACCGAGGCCGCGGCGCCCTCCTGGTCGGCGGCCGTCGCGTCGGCACGCGCCTATGCGAGGACGCGCAGCGGCACGGTCTCGTTCGCAGTCACCGACGAGCAGGGCCGCCTGCACGGCTGGCGAGAGCACGCCTCGTGGTTCAGCGCCAGCCTGCTCAAGCCGGTGATCATGGGCACGCTGCTGACGCGCCGGGCGGTGCGGGCGCGCCCGCTGACCGACGACGAGCGGGCCCTGCTGACGCCGATGATCCGCGCGTCCGCCAACGAGCCGGCGGACACGTTCTTCACCCGACTGGGACCGGCTGCGATCGAGCGCTTCGGCCGGCGCCACGGCCTGCGCAGCCTGCGGGTGGCCGCTCCGGTCTGGGGCAGCTCGATCATCACCGCCGCGGGCTACGCGCGCTTCTTCCGTGCGCTGCCACGGGCCATCCCGCCGCGCCACCTCGTGTTCGCGCTGAGGCTGCTGCGCACGATCATCGGGCCCCAGCGGTGGGGCGTCCCGCCGGTCAAGCCGCGCGGTTGGGCGCTGATCTTCAAGGGCGGCTGGCGGGCGGGCCGCGGCTACGGCCGGATCGTCAACCAGGCGGCGCTGCTGGAGTGCGGCCTGCGCCAGATCACGCTGACCATCCTCACCGACCGCGACCCGTCGCACGACTACGGAACCGACACGGTCCGCGGCGTGGCCCGGCGGCTGCTCGCGCCGCTGGGCGCCTGCCGCGGACGCTGACGGGATGACCCGGCGGATGCCCGGGTCATCCCGTGGTCCGGTCGCGTCAGTGGACGACGAGCGACTTGCGGCCGCTGACGCCCGCGATGTGGTCGCCGTCGGCGGGCACCACGCGCACGCGGTAGACGCCGCTGCTGGCGATGCGCACCCGCTTGGCGTACTTCGAGCGCGGGGTCGTGCCGACCGGGCTGGCTGCCACCAACGGCGTCGTTGCCACGGTGCGCCACGTGCCGGCCGCCGTCCGCCGCTGGATGCGGGCGAGCTTCCCGTTGTGGGCCGGGAGCACGGTCCCCGCGAACAGCACGCGCTGCCCGCGGCGGGGGGTCAGATCGCCGACGCGCAGGGTCACCCTGACCCGCACGCGCACCGCGGTCTCGGCGCTGGTCACGGTCTTCTTCGCCGGCTTGGCCGTGACGCGGTAGTGGGTGCTCTGCGGCGGCGACACGGCGATCGAGTACGCCCCGGCGGAGGTGGTGGTCGCGGTCAGGCCGGTCGACTTGAAGCCGCCGGTGTAGGGCGCGGGGTTCTCCTCGAGCGTGACGGTGACCCCGCTGTTGGACGGCCCGCTGAGCGTGCCCGCGATCGTCGTCGGCCGGCCGAACGTCACGGTCCCGTGGTTGGCGGCGATGGTCAGGGCGTTTCCGGTCGGTGCGCCCGGCGCGGTCGTCGCGAACGTCATGTCGGCACCGGTCACCGAGCCCGCCGAGCTGCTGGCGACGACGCGGTAGTGGTACGTCGACGACGGCGTCAGGCCGGCGACGTTCGCCGAGACCGACTTGTTCGCGTTGCCGTGGATCGGCCCCTGGACGGGCGTCTGGGCCCCGTACTGCGCCGTCGGCCCGTACTGGAACGAGTAGGTGGTGTCGTTGCCGTTGGGCGAGACGGTGGCGTCGAGCGTCGCCGTCGTCGCGGCGATGTTCGTCGCGGGCCGCGTGGTCGCCGTCGGGGCGCCGGCACCGAGCGCTATGCCGGCGGTCGCGCCGACCGTGGCGCACGCGGCGAGCGTGAAGCGGGTGAGTCTCCTCATGTGTACGTGCACTCCTCTGGAAAACAGTGTGTGCGTGTAGGACGCCGCCGCGCCGCGAAGGTTGGCCGCGAGGCGGGCGTGGCGGCCGGTCAGCGCGGGCGGAAGAACCGGAACGAGCGCAGGATCGCCTGCAGCTCGGCCAACCGCAACGCGGGCGGGGTGGGGGCGCTGAAGGCCTCGATGCTGTAAGTCCGGAACGCCGAGGAGGCGGCGGTGGTGAGGATCCTGATGCGCTGATGGCGCTGGTTGGTGCCCTCGAGCTCGCTCGTCAGGACCGTCACCGGCCCGATCTTGCCGCGTGTGCGCCCGATCACCTTGGCCGGCTTGAAGAGCTTGAGCAGCTGGGCCTTGTCGAGTCGGCGCAGTTGCTTGGCCTGGTTGGGCGGCGAGGGCGCCGAGATACCGAGCGACATGGTCTGGTCGGGGCTGAGCAGTTTGATGACCCGATGCTGGACCGACGCACGCCAGCCGGGCGGCCGGCCGAGGCGCACGCCCAGAGTGCGGTTGACGATCGGGACGAGCGAGATCCGGACCTGCGGCACGTGCTGCGCGTTGAGCGGGAGGGGGATGGTCTGCACCTGCTGCGCATTCAGGGCCGCCGGCTTGGCCGATCCGCCGTGAAACGCGACCCACCCGATGAAGACGCCGAGCCCGAGGCTGACCGCCATTGCGATGCCGAGCGCCCGTGGGGTGGGGGCGAACACCGTGCGGCTCCGCTCCGTGGCGGGCTCGGCGTCAGTGCCCGTCCCAGCTGGACCAGATGGGTCGTTCATGGTGTCATCGTATGGGTGTGCGCAGGGACGAGGTGACAACCCGCGACCGCACCCGGCGGTGGCTGGCGGCCGGCGTCGTGCTCGGGGTTGCGCTCCTGGCGGTGGCGAGTTGGGTCGCCGCCCGGCCGAGCGCGCACCCGGTCGCGACCGTGCCGACCGTGTCCACGCCGCGCGCCGGCACCATGCCCTCCCTGGTGGCACCGCCCGCCCCGGCGATACCGCCCGGGCCGGGGCAGCTCGTCGTGCGCATCCGCCACGCGACCTACCTGAGCGCGCGGCCCGCAGCCCCCAGCGTGGCGCTGATCCTGCCGCGCACGGAGATGGGGTCGCCGCGCGTGCTCCCCGTTGTAGAGCGCCGCGGTTCGTGGCTGGGCGTCCTCGCCGAGGAGCGTCCCAACGGCCACGTGGGCTGGGTGCACCTCGACACCAACGTCACGCTCGCGCGGGTCCGCTCGGCGGTCCGGGTGTCGCTCGGGCGCCGGATGGTGACCGTCCGGCGCCTCTCGCGTGTCGTCGCCTCCGTGCGCGTCGCCGTCGGCGCTCCGGCCACCCCGACCCCGACGGGACGCTTTGCGGTGACCGACCGGATCGTCTCGAACGCGCCCTCGATCTACGGCTGTTGCATCCTCGCGCTCAGCGGGCATCAGCCCTATCTGGAACCGGGATGGACCGGGGGCAACCGGATCGCGATCCACTCCACGCTGGAGACGTCGGCCATCGGCTCCGCGGTCAGCCACGGGTGCGTGCGCGCCGACGAGGCCGGCATGCGCCGGCTCCTGGCCACCGTGCCGCTCGGGACGGTGGTCACGATCCGCCGCTGATCGCGGTGGTCCGTGACTACCCTGCCGTCATGGCCGCCACGACCAGAGGATCTCGCCGCCGCGCCTGCCTGATCGCGAGCGTCGGGCTCGCGCTGGCACCGGTGGCCGGCGCCGCGGCCAAGCCCTACGGCCACTGGACAGCGGTCCACCGGCTGCGCACCGCACGCGAGTTCTCCAGCGCTGTCCTGCTCCCCGATGGCCGGACGCTGATCGCCGGCGGCTACGGCTACGCGGGGTTCCTCGCGACGGTCGAGCTGTACTCCGCCGACACCAATCGCTGGCACACCGGCGAGCCCATGGCGGTGACCCGCTTCGCGGCGACCACGACCGTCCTGCCGTCGGGCAAGGTCCTCGTCGCCGGCGGGGCCAACCTCGACGACGGCTACGTCGCGGATGCCGAGCTCTTCGACCCGGCGACCGACACCTGGTCTCCGGCCGGCAGCCTGCGCACTCCGCGGGCCAACCACACCGCCACCCTGCTGGCGGACGGACGGGTCCTGGTGGTGGGCGGGACGACGACGCATCTGCGCCCGCTGGCGACCGCCGAGCTCTACGACCCTGTGACCAACAGCTGGTCGCCCGCGGGCGCGATGCTCGCGCCGCGCTTTCATCACACGGCCACCCTGCTGCCCGACGGGCGCGTCCTCGTCGTCGGCGGACAGGACGCCGCCGGGCGCTTCCGGCGCAGCGCCGAGCTGTATGACCCGACCACGAACCAGTGGGTCAGGACGGCCTACATGCACACCGGCCGCGCGAACCAGGTCGCCGCACTCCTGCCCAACGGCCGCGTGCTCGTCGCCGGTGGCGGCGATCGCGGGCCCGGGTTCGTGCGGAGCTCCGAGGCCTACGACCCCAGGGCCAACCGCTGGAGCCGGATGCCGTCACTGCACGTGGCGCGCGGATTCGCCACCTCCAGCACGGTGCCCGGCGGGCGCGTGGTGGTGGCGGGGGGCTTCGGCAACCACGGGACGCTGAACAGTGCCGAGGTCTACCTCAGCAGCCGGCGCCGCTGGCGGCTGACGGGCCGGATGCACAGCGCCCGGGCGCATCACGTCGCGGTCACGCTGGCCGACGGGCGTGTCCTCGTGGCCGGCGGCGCGCTCGCCTCGGGCACGCTCGTCGCGGGTGCCGAGATCCTGCGTCTGCCCGGGTGAGCGGGCCCGGAAACGCGAGAGGCGGCCCCGGAGGGCCGCCTCTCACCGATCCTCGTGTCGTCCTGGCTAGGCGACGTCAGTCCGGCGGCTCACCAAACGCCGCAGGCCCAGGCCACCGCCGAGCGTGCCCAGTCCGATGAGCGCGAGCAGCAGGAGGTTCGTCCCCGTGAAGGGAAGGCTTCCGCCGCCGTTGGCCTCGGAGTTGTCGTTCGGGTTGTAGGACGCCGCGTTGTTGGCGTTGCCGTCGGTGTGGCAGCCCGGATCAGCGGCGTCGACCAGACCGTCGCCGTCGTTGTCCACGCCGTCCGAGCACTGCGGCTTGCCGTTCTTGCCGCCGGTGCTGCCCTGGACTCCGCCGCCGCTGTTGGCCTCGGAGTTGTCGTTGGCGTTATAGGACGCCGGGTTGTTGGCGTTGCCGTCGGTGTGGCAGCCGGGATCGGCGGCGTCGATCAGGCCGTCGCCGTCGTTGTCGATGCCGTCCGAGCACTGCGGCTTGCCGGTCTCGCCGCCGCCGCCGCTTGGCGGAGGCGTGGTCGTCGTCGTCGTGGCCGGGGCCACGGCGCGCGACTCCGACGCCCCGGTCGTCAGCTTCGCGAGCTGCGTCGTGGGGGTGGCGAGCAGGAACACGTCCAGCGCCTCACGGACGCCGTAGGGCGCGTCCGCCTGGCTGCCGGCCACCTGGCCGGCACCGGTCTGGGCCGGGCTGCTGTCATCGGCGTTGCAGATGATCGGCAGCAGCGTCGGGATGCCCGTGGTCGTGTCCGGCGTGCCGTTGGCACAACCGGGGTCGGGGATCGGCACACCGGACCCGCCCAGGCTGATCACCTGTGACGTGTTGGTCTGCTGGGGCGCCTGGCCCTGGCAGGCCTTCGACGTGGTCGACGACTTCGCCAGCGTGGCGAGCGCCTGACCGCCGGCGTTGACGTTGGCCACCTGGCTCGAGCCCGTCGACGTCTGGCAGGTGCCGTCGCTGGAGATGTTGCCGTCGGACTCCGCCGCGCCGGCATCGATCCCCTGGGCGCCGCCCAGCGTCACGTGGGCCGCCGAGAAGTGGTTGGTCGAACCACTGCTCGTCGTCTTGGAGTCGGCCGTCACCGCGCTGAGGCAGATCTGGTTGCCCGAGCCGTTGCACAGCGGAGTGAGCAGCGCCTGCTGCACAGCGTCGAGCGGGCCCGCGCGCGACTGGCCCGGGTTGGTGTCGACGCCGAGGATCTCGTTGCCGAACAGCGCAGCGATGGTGATGTGACCGTGGTAGGTCCCATCCGCCCGCTGCTCGCCGCGCGAGCGGCCGACCACGATGTCCTCGTTGTTGGACTGCCCCTGCGGGTCTGAGCCGTAGGGCCGCGTCGGGTCCGGGTTGGTGTCGATGACCGCGACGGTCCCCTGACCGTGCGGGTTGGTGCCGTGCAGCGGCGGCGTGGTCTGGGGCGTTGCCGTCGTCATCTGCCGCAGGCTGCTCCCGCTGCTGACGGCCTTGGCGCTCCCTGCGCACTGCTGCTCCTGGGAGGGCGAAAGGCGCCCGCTCAGATCGCCGTTACACGCGGCGCCGACGGAGAACGTCGGTAGCCACAGAAGAATGACGGTCGCGCTGATGAGCGCGAGGACGGCGGCGGGCCGTAGGGCCTTTATGTCTTGCACTGAGCCTCTCCCTCTCTTGTTCCCCATCCCTGGAGAACGCTGGTCCGAAACAAATGCGTCATGCACGCAAAACCCAACAGATTGGGGAGTGTGCATCTCCCCATAAATGTGGAGGATTACACGTTCGGAGCACGAAAGAAAGGTGTAACCACTAACGGCGGGCGCTCAGTGCATCCTGAACGCGCAGACGAGCTCGATGGTGGCGCACGGTTATCCGGACCACCACGGGCCGTGTGCCGTACCACGAGCCCATGCCTCCGGGCAGGGCTCGCAGGACGTGGGCGCCGTCTTTGAGCAGCGGGAGGAGCACCGGACCCAGGGGACAGATCGTCGCCGGGCCGCCGTCGAGGTGGCACAGCAGCGCTCCCGCACCGCGGCTCTGGGGCGTGAACGTGACGACGATGTGGCCCGCCTGGATGGACGCCCGCGACGAGGCCGTCGCCAGCGGCGGTGGCCACAGGCGCCGCAGGAAGACGTCCTGGACGTGGTCGTGGTCGCGGATCGCGAGGTTGGTCGCGGTCGAGACGAAGGCCACCGTGCGACCGTCGTCGCTGACCGCTGCCCGCTGGAGGAGCTGACGGACGTGCTCGGGCCCCCGCGGCCGGTTGCTCGAGCTGACGTCGGCCATCACCGTCTGATGGCGCAGCCGGTCGCGGACGAAGATGTCCTCGCGAGGGGGATCGCGCGGCGTGAGGTTGGTGGCGTAGGACTCGAACGTCACATAACGCCCGCTGGCCGACAGCGACGGCGAGAAGGAATCGCTGTCGCCCTCCTGGTCGGTGGTGGCCAGGCTCACCCGGCTCGTCACGTGCGTGGCGAGGTCGCGCGCGAACACGTCGGTGTGATGGTTGCGGTCGCGGGCAACGAGGTTGGTCGCGTCGGAGTCGAAGACGACGATCCGGCCGTTGCCGCTGATGTCGGGGACGGGCGTGTAGGGCTTGGCCACCGCGCGGTTCTGCTGGCGCCCGGAGCTCGACACGCTGACCCGCTGGGTGACCTGCGTCGCCAGATCGCGGACGAAGACGTCGGCGACACGGTTGGTGTCGTGCGCGACGAGATCGGGGGCGGCGGACTCGAAGGCGACGAAGCGACCGTCCGAGCTCACGGCCGAGTTGCCGGAGGGGCCGGTCCCCGGCCGACCGTCGGGGCGCGCGCTGACGAGGCCGGTGGCCCCGGTGACGAGGTCGTGGACGTAGACCTCCGGGGGCACGAGGTTCGAGGTCCGAGAGGTGAACGTCACGAACCGGCCGTCGGCGGAGATGTCGGGCTGGGTCGACGGCCCGTTGACCTGCGCGCCGTCCGAGGCGACGCTCACACGCACGACGCCGGCCGGCGCCCGCACGAAGACGTCAGCCGCGTGGTTGGTGTCCCCGCTGACGAGGTTGCTCGCCGTCGAGACGAATGCGACCACGGCGCCGGTGGCGCTGATCGAGGGTGCCGACGACGGGCCGTCGGCACCCTTCGCGGCGGCCGTCGAGGACACCAGGCCGAACGAGCCGCGGTCCTGATCCCAGAGGTACACGTCGCTGACGTGGCCGTTGGGATCCTTGACCCCCCAGTTAGACGCGCGAGAGCTGAACGCCACGAAGCGGCCGTCGGACGACATGACCGGCTGCGAGCTGGCGCCGTTGGGGTTCTTCGATCCGCTCCACCGCACCCGCACGGTGCGTTCGGGCGGCGGCCCTGCGAACGCGATGGAGCAGGCGACCAGGCTGACGAGCAGAACGCCGAGCAACGGGGTCGGCGTGCGCAGGCTTCTCCGAGGCCTCCGCTCCACGTTCGCACCGTAGCAACGGGAAACCCGGTTCTTGGAACTTGGCGGCCCCGAACCCGCGCAACGACGCGTCGCGAGTTCGGCGGCCGGCCCTGATGGTTCAGCTTGCGCTGCCCCGATTCGCTCGCCTGCGAGGAGCCCTCCGTGGATCCACACCACAAGCCCCCCATCAGATGCGTCGTGGCCGACGACCACCCGTTGCTGCGCCAGGCGCTCGTGGAGGCGCTCGGTGCCGAGCCCGACGTCGAGGTCATCGGGGAGGCGGCGGACGGCGAGGAAGTGCTCGGCCTGATCGCCAGGCGCAGCCCCGACGTCGTGGTCGTCGACGCGCACATGCCGCTGCTCGGCGGGGTTGACGTCTGCCTCCAGCTCGCCGCCGTCGCGCCCGACGTCAAGGTGATCGTCTACACGGGCTACGACGACCTCGACCTCCTCGAGAGCGCGCTCGAGGCGGGAGCGAAGGGCTTCGTCCTGAAGTCGGGTCAGCCCCTGGACGTCGGCCGTGCGCTGCGGGTCGCCCAGAGCGGGCAGGTCTACATCGATGCGTCGCTGGCGGGCGCCCTGCTCCAACGCCGCTTCAACCGCCAGCAGCACGTGCTCTCCAAGCGCGAGCACGAGGTCGTCGCGCTCCTGGCCGAGGGCCACACCACCGAGCAGACCGCCCGGCTGCTGTTCCTCAGCCCGGCGACGGTCCGCACCTACGCGGAGAACGCGATGCACAAGCTCGAGGCGCGCAACCGGGCGCACATGATCGCCAAGTACATGCGCCTCGGACTCCTCTCCTGATCTGGTGGACAATGGGCGGTGCCTGCCCCCTTAGCTCAGCTGGATAGAGCAGCGGACTTCTAATCCGCAGGTCCCAGGTTCGAGTCCTGGAGGGGGCGTGACCCGAAAAGCTTGCCGCGGCGTCCGCTGACCTGTCAGGCTCTCGCCATGGGGCGCGAGGAGACGTCTCAGTCCATCCCGTACCGGGCGTTGTGGGACCGTGCCGAGGTCGTCGGCGGCCTCGGCAGCTGGGAATGGCGGCCGCGATCGGGCG